>JAWVFY010000445.1:0-3304 GCA_033855575.1 Solirubrobacteraceae bacterium | reverse complement strand
GCGCTGGTCACGCTGCGCAGGAGATCCGGGTCCGACAGCTGGCGGACCGACAGGTTGATCGATATCCATGGGCTCTGGGGGATGTCCTCGTCGGCGTCCCAGCGGCTCATCTGGCGCAGCGCTTCGTCGAGGACCCAGGCACCGATCGGGATGATCAGGCCGGTGTCCTCGGCCAATGTGATGAAGTCGCCGGGCATCATCAGGACCTCAGGGCGCTGCCAGCGCACCAACGCCTCCACGCCGATCATCGCGCCGGTGCGCAGGTCGACCTCCGGCTGGTAGTGCAGGCAGAGCTCCTCCCGCTCGATGGCGTGGCGCAGGGCGCGCTCGACGTCCAGCCGCTGTTCGATCCGGACGCGCAGCGCGTCGGAGAAGATCTCGTAGCGCCCGCGGCCCAGCTCCTTGGAGCGGTACATCGCCGCGTCGGCCTGCTCGATCAGGCGCGCGGGCGGCTCGGTGCCCTCGGCCAGCGCGATCCCCACGCTCGCCGTGATCAGGAACTGCTCGCCGTCGATGTCGAACGGCACGCGCAGCGCCTCGCCCAGGCGCTCGGCTATGGCCACGACGAGGTGATCCTCGGTCAGCGCCTCGCAGACGATGACGAACTCGTCGCCGCTCATCCGGCCCAGGGTGTCCTGCGGGCGGATGATCGTCGCCAGCCGCCGGGCGACCTGGCGCAGCAGCCGGTCACCCGCAGCGTGTCCCAGGGTGTCGTTGACCGACTTGAAGCCGTCGAGGTCGACGAAGAAGACGCCGGTCTGCTCGCGGGCCCGCCGGCGCTGTCGCGAGAGCGAGCGCTCGAGGTGGTCGAGGATCAGCGCGCGGTTGGGCAGGCCGGTCAGCGCGTC
This sequence comes from Solirubrobacteraceae bacterium, assembly GCA_033855575.1. Taxonomy (GTDB): domain Bacteria; phylum Actinomycetota; class Thermoleophilia; order Solirubrobacterales; family Solirubrobacteraceae; genus BP-464. The sequence continues at coordinate 2,456 of JAWVFY010000445.1, read as the reverse complement.
GTGGGTGGCCTGGTGCAGCAGCGTGTCCGCGGCCCGCTGGCGCTCGACCACTCGCCCGAGCTGGGTGCCGATCTGGCTCATCAGGGTGAGGAGATCCCCGTCGGGCTCGAGCTCGCGCTCGGCGAAGAACTCGAGCGCGCCGACCACGTCGGTGCCCGCCAGAAGCGGGAAGCACAGCGCCGTGCGCAGCCGGGCCGCATCCATCGCCGCCCCGCGTGGGAGCGCCGCCACCCCCTCGGGCGAGGACAGCCAGACCGCCGTGCGCTCGTTCAGGACGCGGCCGGGCAGACCGGTTCCGCGCCCGAAGCGCAGGCCGGTCGATGCCTTGTGGAACCCGGCGTCGCGCTCGAGGTCGCCGGCCCAGGCCTCGGTCGAGACCATCTCGTCGGTCTCGGCGTCGTACAGCCAGAGGTGGCCGAGGCGCCAGGAGCTGTGCGCGCGGATCGCCTCGAGGCCGATGACGATGGCCGTCTCGATGCCGGTGGCCTCGTTGGCCGCCTTGGCGACGGTCTCGACGAGGATGAGACCCTGCTGCTTGTCGTAGAGCTGGCGGGTGGCGAGCTCCGAGATGGTCTCGGCCTCGTGGCGCGCCGCGCGCTCGCGTGCGAGCCGGCGCTCGAGCCGCGCGATGCGTGCCTCGGTGCCGGACGGGTCGCCCTCCGCTACGGGCTGAACGTGATCTCCAGGCGACAAGAAGCATCACCGCGATGCATGCACCGCGGCTGCTCGATGGCGACCGTCTCCGCGTAGTGATCTCCAGCGCCGAGCAGCAGTCCCTCGGCGAAGGCGCAGAGCTTGCGCGGCGAGTAGTAGTCCATCCCCAGCGCGGTCGCTTCGGTGGTATCGAAGTCGAACTCGGGGACGATGGCGCCGGGGTACAGCTTCCGCACCTCGGGGTGGATGATGTCGTTTAGCGTGAGAACGAACGAGCGTGTGTCGCGGTGCTCGGAGAACAGCTGCGGGTAGCGCTCGGCGAACAGCGGCATCGCGCCGCGACCGAACCAGCGGGTGACGTCGTCGGGAGGTACCTGGAGTGCCTCGGACGCCGCGCCCACCAGCTTGAAGAGGTCTTCGTCGGGATAGCTGCCCAGCGATGTGTAGGCCCCGTCGAGGCCGGTCCCGTCGAGGAGCGCCTCCCAGGTCTCGTCTCCGTGCTCGCTGCTGACGAGCTGCTCGAGCAGGTTGAAGACGATGCCCTTCACTCGCCCAGGCTACTTCAGGCACCATCCGAGATGGGGGGCGTGTCAGCCTGAGCGGTCGATCTCGAACCACACGTGGATCCAAACACAGACCGGGCCGTTCGGCGGGCTCCCGCTAGAGTCCTGCGCTCCGCGCGCGGCTGTGGCGGAATTTGGTAGACGCGCAGGCTTCAGGTGCCTGTGGGCTTCGGCCCGTGGAGGTTCAAGTCCTCTCAGCCGCACTTCCCGACGCTGGTCCGGCTGCCCGCCGGTCCAGCGTCGCGTTGCTACCCTGACGCCGCTTCTAGCCGCCATCGTCTAGGGGACTAGGACGCCGCCCTCTCACGGCGGTAACGCGGGTTCGAATCCCGCTGGCGGTACTCACGAAAGCCCTGCTCCGCGCGGGGCTTTCGCGGTTCTGGGCTACGTGAAGTCGGCCGCGACCGTCATGTGACCGTGAGCTTCGGGGCGCTGGATGGCCGATCTACCCCGCGGAGCCCGGCCCGATGACCCGCATTCGTCGCATCGTGGCCCAAGCGACCGCAGCTTCCCGTGCGAGGCCCTGGACCGCGAGATGGCTGTTGTCAGATGAGAAGTCGCCCTTGCGCTCGACGATGCGGCCGTTGGCACCACCGTCGTACACACAGCGCGCGACGCTCATGCAGCCCGCCTTCAGCTGGGCCTCGTATCGGTGAATGGTCCGATCGAGCCGTGCGAGCTTGCGTGGGACCGTGCGGCCGTTCGGGTCGACGATGTCGCATATTCCGGTGCCACCGGCCGCAAGGCGATCGAGATGGCTGAGCGTGCGCAGTTGCGTCCCCGGACTGCCGAACTGGCTCAAGACGAAGGTCTTCGCATGCGGGGCGTTTTGGCTGAGGATGCGCAGCCCAGCGATCAACGTATTACGGAATGCGGCGAGTGCACCGGCCGAGGCCGGGCAGACGATGTCGTTGTCCATGATCTGGACGAGAAAGAGGTCCGGGACGGGGTGCAGCCGCACCGCCTGGCGAGCCTGGTCGAGGAAGTCGAGGACGGTCGCACCGTCGTGGCCGAGGGCCACGGCGCGGGCCTGCGGATTGTTTGCGCGTACGCGCAGGAAGATGCTGTTGACCTTGGGATTGGTCCCGGTGGCCCAGGAGTTCTCGGGCGCATCCTGGTTGGGACGGGCAAGGTCGGAGTTCTGCCCCGTGGTCCCGGAATGGCCCAGGACGGCGACGACGTTCGGCCATCCGCCCGGGTTCCTGGGAAGCGAGGCGGGACCCGTCGGCTTCGTCACCG
>JAWVFY010000444.1:0-9576 GCA_033855575.1 Solirubrobacteraceae bacterium | reverse complement strand
GTCACCGTCAACCTCTCGGCCCGCCAGCTGGCCGACCCCGCCCTCCCCGGCTGGGTCGAGGCCGTGCTCACCCGCCACGCCCTGCGCGCCGACCGCCTGATCCTCGACATCCCCGAGATCGTCATCGCCGGCGCCGCCCTCGACGGCGGGCCTGAGCTCCAGCACCTGCGCGAGATCGCCGACCTCGGCGTCCGCATCGCGGTCGACGACGCCGGCACCGGCCCCGCGGCCCCCACCTACCTGCCCTCCGTCCCGGTCTCGATCCTCAAGATCGACGGCCGCTTCGTCCGCGCGCTGCGCGACCGCGACGAGGCCCCGGTCGTGGGCGCCCTCATCGACCTGGCCCACCAGCTCGACCTCCTCGCCCTCGCCGAGGGCATCGAGAACGAGGGCGAGATCGACGTCCTGGCCGACATGGGCTGCGACCTCGGCCAGGGCTACGCGATCGGCCGGGCGATGTCGCCGGACCGCATCGCGACCTTGCTCGTTTAGCTACCAGCGGAGCTGGTAGCCGGGCGCGTCGCTCGTGGTCGCTGGCCAGGAGCACGTCGATGGACAGTGCTCCGCACGGCCAACGACGTAGCGACGCCGCCAGCGGCCACGAGAACGCGAGCCGGCTACCAGCGGTAGTGGGCGAAGGCCTTGTTCGCCTGCGCCATGCGATAGATGTCGTCCCGGCGCTTGTACGCGCCACCCTGCTGGGACTGGGCATCGAGCAGCTCGTTGGCGAGCCGCTGGGCCATGGTCTTCTCGCGGCGCTGGCGGGCGAACTCGACAAGCCAGCGGACGGCCAGCGTGCGGGCGCGGCCCGGCGGCACCTCGACGGGCACCTGGTAGGTGGCGCCGCCGACGCGGCGGGACTTGACCTCGAGGACGGGGGTCAGTGCCTTGATCGACGTCTCGAGCTGCTCGACGGGGTCGCCCCCGGAGCGCTCGGCGATGATGGCCAGCGCGTCGTAGACGATCTTCTCGGCCGTGGACTTCTTGCCGTCGAGCATCACCTTGTTGATGACCTGCTGGACGAGGCGCGAGCGGTGGACGGGGTCCGGCACGACGGGCCGGATCTGGGCGGCAGCGCGGCGCGGCATTACTTCTTCTTGACGCCGTACTGCGAGCGGGCCTTCTTGCGGTCGCTCACGCCGGCGGCGTCGAGCGTGCCGCGCACGACTTTGTAGCGGACGCCAGGGAGGTCCTTGACACGACCGCCGCGGACCAGCACGACCGAGTGCTCCTGGAGGTTGTGGCCCTCGCCGGGGATGTAGGCGGTGACCTCGATGCCCCCGGAGATGCGGACGCGGGCGACCTTGCGCAGCGCCGAGTTGGGCTTCTTGGGCGTCGTCGTGTACACGCGAGTGCACACCCCGCGCCGCTGGGGCGCCGCGACCTTCTTCTTGCGGCCCTGGCCGGACTTCAGGCCGGGGGTCGCGAGCTTCTTGGTCTTGGGGTGACGGCCCTTGCGGATCAGCTGGCTGGTCGTGGGCATGCGGGCGAGCATGGTAGCAACGGCCCGCGGCCCCGGCCCGGGGTCAGGACGCGGGGGCCAGCGCCGCCAGCGCGTCGGCGGGCGCGACGTACTCACGGCCCTGGTCGGCGGCGACGGGCTCGGAGGTGAGCTGCCCCGCGGCCACGGACAGCCCCTCGAGGAAGCCCGGGTCCGAGCCCAACGCGGCGTGCAGGCCCTCGCCGGCGAGCTTGACCACGTACGGCATCGTCGCGTTGGTCAGCGCCCATGTGGAGGTGACGGGCACCGCGCCGGGCATGTTGGCCACGCAGTAGTGGGTGATGCCGTCGACCTCGTAGGTCGGGTTGGTGTGGGTGGTCGGACGCGAGGTCTCGAAGCAGCCGCCCTGGTCGATCGAGACGTCGACGAGCACCGCGTGGGGTTTCATCAGGCCGAGCTGCTGGCGGGTCACCACGTGCGGCGCGCGGGCGCCGTGGACGAGGACGGCACCGATCACCAGGTCGGCCTCGACGAGGTGCTCCTCGATGGCCAGCGTGGACGAGAAGACGGTGTCGGCGCGGCCGCCGAAGGCGATGTCGAGCTCGCGCAGACGGTCGATGTTGCGGTCGAAGACACTGACCGAGGCCTCCATCCCGATGGCGATGAACGCGGCGTTCATGCCGACCACGCCACCGCCGATGATCATCACCCGTGCGGCGGGCACGCCGGGCACCCCGCCGAGCAGGATGCCGCGACCGCCCAGCGGCTTCTCCAGGATGAACGCGCCCGCCTGGGTGGCGATCTTGCCGGCCACCTCGCTCATCGGTGCCAGCAGCGGCAGGCGCCCCTGGGCGTCGACGACGGTCTCGTAGGCGATGCAGGTCGCGCCGCTGTCGAGGAGCCCCTGGGTGAGGTCGGGGTCGGGCGCCAGGTGCAGGTAGGTGAACAGGACGTGGTGGGGCTCGAGGCGCGCGACCTCCTCGGGCTGGGGCTCCTTGACCTTGACGATCAGGTCGGCCTCGGAGAAGGCGGCGTCGGCGTCGGGCACGATCGTGGCGCCCTGCTCGGTGTAGTGGGCGTCCTCGATGCCCGAGCCCAGCCCGGCACCGCTCTCCACGACGACCGTGTGGCCGCGGTCGACGAGCTCGCGCACGCCGGCGGGCGTCAGCGCGACGCGGTACTCGTCGGTCTTGATCTCGGCCGGAACCCCGATCCTCATGCCCCGACTCCCATTCGCTCGCTCGCCTCGGTCAGTGCGGGCCGCAGCACGGCCTCGATCTCTGCCCACTGCTCGGGGCCGGCGATCAGCGGCGGCGCCAGCTGGACCACCGGGTCGCCGCGATCGTCGGCGCGGGCGATCAGGCCGCGCCGGAACAGCTCGGGGCCCAGGAAGCCGCGCAGCAGCTCCTCGACCTGGGGGCGCTCGAAGCGCCGCTTGGTCTCCTGGTCGGCGACGAGCTCGAGCGCGTGGAAGTACCCGGCGCCGCGCACGTCGCCGACGATCGGGATGTCCCGCAGACCCTCGAGCATGGCGCGCAGTCCGGGCTCGTTCTCGCGCACGTTCTCGAGGACGCCCTCGGACTCGAAGACCTCGATGTTGGCCAGCGCCACCGCGCACGCCATCGGGTGCCCGCCGAACGTGAAGCCGTGCACGAACGAGTTGGTCCCCTCCAGGAACGGCTCGGCGATGCGGTCCGAGACCAGCATCGCGCCCATCGGCGCGTAGGCCGAGGTGATCCCCTTGGCCGTCGTAATGATGTCGGGCTGGTAGTCGTAGCGCTGGGCGCCGAACCACTCGCCGAGGCGGCCGAACGAGCAGATGACCTCGTCGGAGACGAGCAGGACGTCGTGGGCGTCGCAGATCTCGCGCACGCGCTGGAAGTAGCCCTCCGGCGGCGTGAAGCAGCCGCCGGCGTTCTGGACCGGCTCGAGGAACACCGCCGCGACCGTGTCGGCGCCCTCGAACACGATCCGCTGCTCGATCGCATCGGCCAGCGTCTCGGCGCCGTAGCCCGGGGCCAGGCGATAGAGGTTGGTGTTCGGCACGTGACAGCCACCCGGCGTGAACGGCTCGAACGGCTGTCGCAGGCCGGTGATGCCGGTGGCCATCAGCGCCCCGAGCGACGTGCCGTGGTAGGCCGTCTCGCGCGCGATGACCTTCGTCTTGTTGGGCTTGCCGTTGAGCTTGTGGAACTGGCGAGTCAGCTTGATCGCCGACTCGACCGCCTCGCTGCCGCCGCTGGTGAAGAACACCCGGTTGAGGTCACCGGGCGCGAGCTCGGAGAGCTTGACCGCGAGCTCGATGGCCCGCGGGTGCGCATAGGACCACACCGTGAAGAAGTCCAGCTCCGCAGCCTGGTCGGCACCGGCCTGCGCAACGTCGGTCCGGCCGTGGCCGATGTTGCAGCAGAACAGGGCCGACAGACCGTCGAGATAGCGGTTGCCGTCGGCGTCCCAGACGTAGCAGCCCTCGCCGCGCGCGATGATCGGCACGGGCGCGCCCGCCTGGAAGGCGCCCAGGCGGGCGAAGTGCATCCACAGATGCCGCTTGGCCTGGTCCTGAAGGACGGCGGCGGACGGGGTGGTGGTCGCCATGACGACAACGTATCGACGCGGGTAGGTTCTCGCTCGATGGAGCTCGTCCACGATCGCCGCGGACACGGTGAGCCGCTCGTCCTGCTGCACGGCATCGGCAGCCGCTGGCAGGCCTTCGCGCCCGTGCTCGACCTGCTCGCCGCCGACTTCGAGGTCTGGGCCGTCGATCTGCCGGGGTTCGGGGCGTCGGCGGCACCGCCCGGCGGCGTCCCGACGATCGCCGCACTCACCGATGCGATCCAGGAGTGGATGGCGGATCAGGGCATCGAGGGCGGCCATGTCGCCGGGAACTCGACCGGCGGGGGCGTCGCCCTGGAGCTGGCGGCCCGGGGCGCGGTGGCGTCGGCCTGCGCGCTGGCGCCGATCGGCTTCTGGAGCGCGCGCGAGCGCGCGTTCTGCCAGGCGTCGCTGCGTGCCTCGCGCGCCGCGAGCCGGCTGCTGCGCCCGGCGCTGCCCGGTCTGCTCTCCCATGCCGCGGTGCGGGCGGCGTTCTTCGCCCAGTACCTGGCGCATCCGGCGCGCGTCGACCCGGCGGTCGCGCTCGAGGACGTTGACGCGCTGGTCGGCGCGCCCGCCTTCGACGACGTGCTCGCCGCCTTTGAGGGCTACGTGGCGCCGGCGACCGCCGCCGACCGCGTGCCGGTGACGATCGCCTGGGGCGACCACGACCACCTGCTCCTGCCCCGCCAGGCGCGCCGCGCCCAGCGCCTGCTCCCCCGCGCCCGCCACACCATCGTCCCGGGCGTCGGCCACCTGATGATGGCCGACGACCCCGAGGCCGTCGCCGCGGTCATCCGCGCGGCCACCCGGGCGCCGGCGCCGGCCTGAGAGTCGCCGAACGTCAGATCGTGGCACCTGGAACGACAACGATCCGACGTTCGGCGCAACGAACCTGTGCCCCGAGCGCCACGACCTGACGCGCGGCTGGGCGTGACTGCGCGGTGACGCCGCCGGAGGACAGTGCGCAAGCACGGCCTCCGGCCGGCGGCGCCGCGCAGACACGTCCAGACGTGTGTCAGGTGTGTCAGGCGCGGGCCATGCCGGCAGCGCGGACAGGCGCCGGCGTGAGCGCGCTCGCCACGACCACCATGATGAACGCCAGCGACTGCACGACGATGCCGAGCGCGTGGCCCGACAGCGGGTCGCCGAAGACGATGATGCCGCCGGCGATGCCGGCGATGTTGGCGGCGGTGCTGGTGACGGCGATGACCGGGACGGCCTCGCCGTCCTGGAGGCCGCGGGCCGAGGCGTAGAAGGCGCCGACCGAAGCGAGGACCGTGACCGCCAGCCAGGGGCTGGCGAGAGCGAGGATGCCGCCGTGGCCGACGATGCCGGTCAGCGCCTTGATGGCGACGTCGGACACGCCGAAGAGGATGCCCGCGGCGGCGCCGAGCATGACGCCGTGGTGCTCGGCCGGCGCGCCGACGCGCGGACCGAGGATGAGCAGGCCGCCGATGCCGAGCAGGGCGGCCTCGAAGGAGACCATCGCGGCCGTCGAGAAGGTCGAATGGGCGGTGTGCGCGGTCGGCAGCGTGACGCCCAGCAGCACCAGGCCGATGGCCGTGCAGCCCAGGCCGATCCACTGCCGGCGCCCGACCTTGAAGCCGAACAGCCGCTCGGCCATGACCGCGAGCAGGACGACGCCGCCGGCGAGCACCGACTGGACGACCGACATCGGCGCCAGCGCCAGCGCCGCGACGTGGAAGCCCCAGGCGAAGATCGCGACGAACATGCCGATCGCGAACCACTTCGAGGTCCACAGCGACCGCGCGGTGGAGAACGGGTGCTTGATGTCGACGGGCGCGGCCGCACAGGCCCCGCGGTGCTTGTAGAAGAAGCCGAGGTTCGTCGCGAAAGCGCAGACGAGCGCCAGCAGGATGCCGAGCTGAATGGTCATAGGTGGTTTGGTTGAAACGCGGCGAACGCCGAAAACCAGCGGTGTCGAGCCTCGTCCCTACCATCGACACCTGCCGTGCCCCGCTTGAAGCTGCGGAGTACGAAACAGCGTACACCCCGGTCTCCTCCGGCTCCTGAGAATCCCCTGAATTCCGTGAAATTGCCGCAAATGGCCGACAAACCGGTGCTGTTGGTTGACATCGACGGTGTGATCTCGCTGTTCGGATTTTCCCCGGACGAATGTCCACCCGGGACCTGGCACCTCGTCGAAGGCATCGCCCATTTCCTTTCGTCCACCGCCGCCGCGCACCTTCATGAGCTGGCGCAATCGTTCGATCTCGTCTGGTGCAGCGGGTGGGAGGAGCGCGCCGACGAGCACCTCCCCGCCCTGCTCGGTGTGCCGGTTCTGCCCCATCTGAGCTTCGATCGAAACGTCGGAGGCGGCCCGGTCTCGCACGCGCACTGGAAGCTCGCCGCGATCGAGGCCCACGCCGGAGACCGCCCGCTGGCCTGGATCGACGACGCGCTTGACGACGCGTGCGAGCGCTGGGCCGCCGAGCGCGCCGCGCCGACCCTCCTGGTCCGCACCGATCCGAAGGTCGGCCTCACCCACGAGCATGTGGCTCGGCTGCGCAAATGGGCTGGTAGCTTCGCGCCGTGCCCGGTCCCTCAGGACTGACCCGGCGGGAGACGCTGCGCGCGGGGGCCGCAGCGGCCGCCGGCCTGGCCGCCTCGGGGTCCGTCGGTCGCGCGCTGGACGCGATGGCCAGCGCGCCCCGCCACGGCAGCCTCGCCGACCTCGAGCACATCGTCGTCCTGGTGCAGGAGAACCGGTCCTTCGATCACGTGCTGGGGACCCTCCGCGGCGTGCGCGGCTTCGACGACCACCCGTCCGGCAGCCTCGGGAGCTTCGCCCAGCCCGGCTACGACGTTCCGGGCTTCGACGGCCGGCTGCTGCCCTTCCACCTCGACAGCCACGCCGGCCCCGCCCAGTGCACGAGCGACGTCACCCACGCCTGGGGCCCGCAGCACCGCTCGTTCGACGGCGGCGCGATGGACGGCTTCGTCCGCGAGCACGTCAAGAGCGAGGGGACGACCGGCGGCGCGCTGACGATGGGCTACTACACACGCGCGGACCTGCCCTTCCAGTACGCGCTGGCCGACGCCTTCACGGTCTGCGACGGCTACCACTGCTCGGTCCTGGGCCCCAGCTACCCCAACCAGGTCCACCTGGTCAGCGGCTGGCTGGATCCCGCGGGGCGCTTCGGCGGGCCGGTGGTCGAAGACGTCGCGCCGTTCAGCCTGACCTGGACGACGATGCCCGAGCAGCTGCGCTCACGCGGGGTCAGCTGGAAGGCCTACAGCGCGCCCGACAACTACACGGTCGAGCAGATCGGCGACGCGCCCTTCTGGTTCTTCGAGCAGTACCGCAGCGACCCGGGCCTGTTCGCCAACGGCATCCTCCCCAGCTTCCCGGGCGACTTCGAGGCCGACGTCGCCACAGGGGCGCTGCCCTCGGTCTCCTGGGTCTACGCGCCGATCGAGTGGGCCTCGCACCCGCCGTTCCCGATCTCGTGGGGCGAGTACGCGATCGCGCGCGTGCTCGACACGCTGACCTCCAACCCCGGCCTGTGGGCGAAGACCGCCCTGATCGTCACCTACGACGAGAACGGCGGCTTCTTCGACCACGTCCGCCCGCCGGTCGCGCCGCCCGGCACCCCGGGCGAGTACCTGACCGCGGCACCGCTGCCCGCGGCGGCCAAGGGCCTGGCCGGCCCCGTCGGTCTGGGCTTCCGGGTGCCCACCTTCGTGGTCTCGCCGTTCAGCCGCGGCGGCTACGTGTGCTCCGACGTCTTCGACCACACGTCGGTCCTGCGCCTGATCGAGCGGCGCTTCGGCGCCGAGGTGCCCCACCTGAGCAGCTGGCGGCGAACGACGACCGGCGACCTGACCACCGCGTTCGACTTCCGCACCAGGGACACGCGCGTCCCGCGCCTGCCGGCCACGACGCTGGCCGACCAGGGGATCCTCACCAACGGCTGCCCGACGCAGCCGCTGCTGCTCGCCGACCGCGAGGCCCCGCTGGCGGCGACCTACACGGTCCCGCCCAACCACATGCCCACCCAGGAGCCCGGAACGCGAAAGCGGCGACACGGCCGTAGGCCGCGCCGCCGCTGACGCATCCAGTTTCGCCGAGGCCGGGGCTACTCGTCCTTGGGCAAATCCAAATTGGCGAGCTCCTCGGCGAAGCCCGTCTCGCCCGTACCGATCTCCTCCAGCGAGGCGATGTCCTGGTCGAGCGAGAAGCCGCCCAGGCCGTCCCCGTCGCCGAGGCCGAGCTCGGCCGCGATCTCGTCGGAGTCCAGCAGACCCACGTCGTCCATCGCGCGGGGCAGCGGCTCCGAGGGCTCGATCTCGATTCGCCGGTAGCGCTTGAGCCCCGTGGCGGCCGGGATCAGCTTGCCGATGATCACGTTCTCCTTCAGGCCGTTGAGGCGATCGATCTTGCCCTCCAGGGCGGCATCCGTCAGCACCTTGGTCGTCTCCTGGAAGGAGGCGGCCGACAGGAAGCTGTCGGTGTTCAGCGACGCCTTGGTGATGCCGAGGATGATCTCCTCGTACTGGGCCGTCTCGCCCTTGGCCTTCTTGATCTCGGCGTTCTTGGCCAGGAAGTCGTTGCGGTCGACGAACTGCCCGGGCAGGTACTCCGTGTCGCCCTTCTGGTCGACCCGGATGCGCTTCATCATCTGGCGCACGATCAGCTCGATGTGCTTGTCGTTGATGTCGACGCCCTGGGACTTGTAGACCTCCTGCACCTCGCGGACGAGGTACTGCTCGGTCTCGGTCCGGCCGCGCAGCGCCAGGAGCTCGGCCGGGTACAGCGAGCCCTCGTTGAGCTGCGTGCCCGCCTCGATCTTCTGGCCGGCCTCGACGTAGAGGCGCGTCCGGCGCGGGAACGTGTAGCGGTGCTCCTCGCCGGCGTCGTCGGTGATGACCACCGTCAGCGCCTTGTCGGTCTCCTCGATGCCGATGATGCCGTCCTGCTCGGCGATCTTGGCCAGGCCCTTGGGCTTGCGGGCCTCGAAGAGCTCGACGACGCGCGGCAGGCCGTGCGTGATGTCCGCGCCGGCGACGCCGCCGGTGTGGAACGTCCGCATGGTCAGCTGCGTGCCGGGCTCGCCGATCGACTGCGCGGCCACGATGCCCACCGCGTCGCCGATCTGGGCCGTGTTGCCCGTCGCCATCGCCCGGCCGTAGCAGGCCTGGCAGATGCCGGTGGTCGCCGCGCACTTCAGCACGGAGCGGACGGGGATCCGTGTCGAGGACAGCTGGTCGGCGGACTCGATGAGGTCAGCCAGCTCGTCGCGGTCGATCTCACCGCCCTTTTCGACGATCTTGCGACCGCGCTTGGTGGCGATGTCCGCCGAGGCGATGCGGCCCAGCAGGTTGTCGTTGGGCTCGCCGCCCGAGTCCTTGAGGAGCTCGAGCTCGATGCCGTCCTTGGTCCCGCAGTCGGGCTCGCGGATGATGACGTCCTGGGCGACGTCGACCAGACGCCGCGTCAGGTAGCCGGAGTCCGCGGTGCGCAGCGCCGTGTCGGCGAGGCCCTTGCGGGCGCCGTGGGTCGAGATGAAGTACTCGAG
>JAWVFY010000443.1:0-3852 GCA_033855575.1 Solirubrobacteraceae bacterium | reverse complement strand
GGCCAACCCGTTCGTCATGAGCTTCCTCGGGCCCGTGACGGAGGTCGACGGCGCGCTCGTGCGCCCGCACGACCTCGCGCTGTTCGCCGACGCCGTCGAGGGGGGGCGCGAGGCTCAGGTCGCGCGGGTCGCCCACCTCGGCTTCGAGGTGCGCGTGGAGCTCGACCTGGCCGACGGGGAGCAGGTGTCCGTCCAGCTGACGCGCGCCGAGGCCGAGCAGCTCGAGCTGTCCGAGGGCGACATCGTCTTCGTCCGCGAAGAGGCCGGCGGGCCGCCGCGGCCCGCGCTCAGCGCGTAGCCCAGCTCTCCGGGTCGTCGGCCAGCTTCTCGATGCGGGCCGGCAGCTTGCCCCCGGCCAGGTCGGCGAGCGAGACGTTCTCCACCACGCTGCGCAGGCTCGAGCGCACGGCGATCCAGACGCGCTGGAGGTTCATCGCGGCATCGGGGTAGTCGATGTCCTCGGGCCCCTCGCCGCGCACCGAGGCCAGCGGCCCCTCGACGGCGCGGATGATGTCGGCCACCGACACGTCGGCGGCCGGCTTGGCCAGCCAGTAGCCGCCGTCGGCGCCGCGCTGGGAGCGGACGAGCCCGGCGTGGCGCAGGTCGATGAGGATGTTCTCGAGGAACTTCAGCGGGATGCCCTGGGCGCGCGCGATCGCCTCGCCCTTGGTGGGGCGATCGGGGTTCTCGCTGCGCGCGAGCTCGATCGCGGCGCGGACGGCGTAGTCGGCTTTGGCAGAGATGCGCACGGCGCCGCATCCTTGCAGAAGGCGGCGCCGTGTTTCCCACCGGGTCGGTGAGAATGCCTAGTGGGTGCGCGGGTGCATCCGGTCGGAGAGGTGCATCTCCTCCATCAGCTTCGGCACGAACATCAGTGCCGCAAAGCCGATGACGCAGTACACGACGTCCGTCACGGTGCCCGTGCCGAAGACCTTCGCGAGCACGTTGGTGTCCGAGATGGCCAGGACCGCCCAGTTCAGGCAGCCGATGATGACCAGCAGGAGCCAGACCGGCTCCAGGCGCTTCATGAACGTCATCGCGTCTCCTTTCGCATGACACGACTACGTTTGTGATCTTCAGCACGATGTACACCGCTTCCTGCCTGCGGTTGCACCCTGCAAGCGCACTTGCCGCGGCGCGTCCTGTCCGCCGAACGTCCCGAACTGAGCCCCATAGGGCTCAGTGATGGACGTTCGCGCCTACTGGGGCGCCCGGGCGGTCCCGAGCAGGTGCGCGAGGCCCTGGAACGGCACGCGCTCGCACGACTCGATGGCGAAGCCGGCGGCGGCGATGGCGGCGCCCGTGTCGCGATCCATGTGGCAGCCGCCGGCGATCCGCTTCCACACAGTGGCGGTGAACGCGCGCTGGAACGCCGCCTTGACGGGGCGGCGAGAGATCACGTGCTCGTAGAAGCGCAGCTCGCCGCCCGGGCGCAGCACGCGGCGGGCCTCGGCGAGCGCCACCGCCTGGTCGGCGACGCTGCACAGGACGAGCGAGGTGACGACCGCGTCGATCTCGCCGTCGCCGAGCGGCAGGCGCTCGGCGGTGCCGTCGACGACCGCGATCGGGACCGGCGCGCTCGTCGCCCGCCCGGTCGCGCGCTCGCGCAGGAACGGCTCGGGCTCGACCGCGACGACCTCGGTGACGCCGGCGGGGTAGTGGGCGAAGTTCAGGCCGTTGCCGGCGCCGACCTCGACGACGCGGCCCTCCAGCCCCGCCAGCAGGCGCCGGCGGTTGTCGGCCTGCCCGCGCGACTCCTCGTGGGTGCTGAAGCGCTCGTAGAGGCGGGCGAAGACCGGGTGCTCGTGATCGCTCACAGCAGCCCGAGGGCGCGGCCGACGTGCTTGGTGAGCGCGAAGAGCGGTCCGGGGATGACGCCGAAGAACAGAATCGCGGCGCCGGACACCGCGGCGATGGCCAGGACCTCGATGCCGGCCTTGCGCGGGCCCGCGGGCTCGGTGGCGCCGGGCACGTCGAGGGCGGCGCCGGCCAGCGCGGGCTGCGGCTCGCGCGCCGGGCGCATCCACATCGCAGCGATCACCCGCAGGTAGTAGGCCAGCGAGATCATCGAGCCGATCACGATCAGCACCGCCAGCCACGTGTAGCCGCCGTCGACCAGCGCGTCGATCAGATAGACCTTGCCGATAAAGCCGACGGTCACGGGGATACCGGCCAGGCCGAGCATCGACAGCGTCATCGGCCACGCCAGCCACGGCCGCGACGCACCGATGCCGTCGAGCGCGGCGATGTCGTCGCCGAGGCCCGTCTCGCGCTCGCGGGCGACGACGACCGCGAACGCGGCGAGGTTCATCGCCAGGTAGCCGGCGAGGTAGAAGACCGTCGCCTGCAGGCCCAGCGCGGAGGAGACGACCACGCCGCCGAGCATGTAGCCGGCCTGGGCCACCGACGACCAGGCAAGCATCCTCTTGATCGACGTCTGGCCGATCGCACCGACGTTGCCGACGATGATCGTCACGGCGGCCAGCGCAGCCATCACGGGGGCCCAGTCGGCCTGCGCGGCGATCAGCGCGGTGTCGAAGAAGCGCAGCGCGATGGCCATCGCCGCGGCCTTGGTGGCCACGGCCATGAACGCGGTCACCGGCGTCGGCGCGCCCTCGTAGACGTCGGGCGTCCACTGGTGAAACGGCGCAACCGAGGCCTTGAAGGCGATCCCGACCAGCGACAGCGCGATGCCGGTCAGCAGCAGCGGGTCGGTCAGCAGATGCCCCGAGGACAGCGCGTGGGCGATGCCGCCGAAGTCCGTCGAGCCGGTGGCGCCGTAGAGCATCGCCAGGCCGTAGAGGAGCGTGGCCGAGCCGACCGAGCCCACGACCAGGTACTTCAGCCCGGACTCGAGCGACCCCTCGCGGCGCATCTCGGTCGCGCACAGCACGTAGAGCGGGATCGAGAGCAGCTCGTAGCCCAGGAACAGCGTGATCGTGTTCTGCGCACCGGCGAGGACGACCATGCCGGCCGCCGCGGTGAGCAGCAGCGAGTGGTACTCGCCGTGTGCCGCCTCGCGCGGCGCGATCGACCGCCACGACAGCAGCACGGTGGCGATCCCCGCCACGCAGAACAGCCACGTCATGGCGATCGACAGGTCGTCGACGCGCAGCGCGCCGGCGATGATCGTCTTGTCGGCGTCCCACTGCCAGACGCCCAGACCGAGCGCGGCCCCGAAGGCGGCGATGGTGAGGATCGGGACGACGACCTCGCGGGCGAAGCGCGCGCGCAGCATGCCGCCGAGCAGCGCGATCACGGCGCCGCCCAGCAGCGCGACGAGGGGCGAGAGCCCGGCCCAGTCGACGTGCGGCCCGTGCAGAGTGGCGGCGGCGATCACGGGCTCACCGCCGCGCTGACGGAGGCCTTGACGGAGCGCTCGGAGCGGTGCAGCGCGAGCTGCGGGTACAGCGCGAAGGCGACGATCGTCACGACCAGCGGCACCAGGATCAGCCCGTCGGTGAAACGCAGGTCGCGCGACTCCATCCGCGGCCCGGTGCGGTTGTGCATCATGCGGATGAACATCCGCAGCATGTAGACGCTGGCCATCACCACGCCGGTGAAGGCGATCGCGGCGATGGCGAGCTTCGCGCGGAAGACGCCGAGCAGGATCAGGAACTCGCCGGCGAAGTTCGACGAGCCGGGCATGGCCAGCGTGGCCAGCGCGACAACGAGGAACAGCGCCGCCAGCACGGGGGCGCGGAAGGCGCCGCCGCCCATGTCGCGCAGGTCCTCCGAGCCGCCGGCGCGCGCGGCGAGCAGCGCGACGATGAAGAACGCCGGCACCACCACGAGCCCGTGGTTGACCGCCTGCAGCAGCGCGCCCTGGGCCCCCTCGGGCCGCAGCGAGAA
>JAWVFY010000442.1:0-4023 GCA_033855575.1 Solirubrobacteraceae bacterium | reverse complement strand
CGTCGCCCCGGGCCGCGACTCCAGGCGCCAGCCCGCGGCCTCGAGCCGGAAGCACAGATCGGCGTCCCCGCCGGAGCGCACCTCGTCGCTGAAGCCGCCGACGTCGGCGAAGGCCTGGCGACGCACCGCGCAGTTGGCGGTCTGCGCGAAGGCCCACTCGCTGTGGCCCAGCGTGGTCTCCTGGCTCATCGAGGACTTCAGCCATGCGTAGCGCAGGGCGGCGGGCCCGCGCCGGTCCGCCGGCGGCGGCTCGTCGATGACGGCGCCCGCCAGGATCCCCGTTCCCTCGCGGGGCGGCGGGTCGAACAGCCGGTCGAGCAGGTCGCCCGCCGCCTCGACGTCCGCGTCGATGAACAGCAGCCACGGTGCCGAGCCGGCCCGCGCACCCGCGTTGCGAGCGTGGTAGGAGCCGCGCCGCCGCGACGCGTCGACGATCCCCACCCGGTCGTCGCCACGCGCGCCGAGGCCCCGATTGTCGGCGACGACGACCGAGTCGCCGGGCCGGGTGCGCAGGCCCTCCAGCCGTGCGAGGAGCGCGCGCAGCGCGTCGGCCGTCCCCGCGAACGGGACGACGACGTCGACGGGGGGCCGCTCGCCGGTCAAGCGGCGGCGCGGACGCGGACTCCCAGCCCGCCGACCGGCCCCAGCGTCGGCGTCTGGCGGACCTCGAGGCGGTGGCCGGCCGGGAGCTCGAGCCGGAAGTCCTGCAGGATCCGGGCGGCCATGAGCCGGATCTCCTGCTGGCCGAAGCGCATCCCGATGCAGGTCCGCGAGCCGCCCCCGAACGGGATGTAGGCGCCCTTGGGGATCTGCTCGCGCGCGCCCGGGGCGAAGCGCTCGGGGCGGAACGTGTTGGGCTGCGCCCAGACGTCGGGGAGCCGGTGGCTGACCCACGACGAGTAGTTGACGAACGCGCCGGCGGGCACGGTCTGCCCGGCGAACTCGTAGTCGGTCATCGCCCGCCGCGGGCCGACCCACGCCGGCGGCCAGAGCCGCAGGGTCTCGTCGAGGCACAGCTCGAGGTCCTCGGCGCTGCCGGCGGCCCGGTCGGCCCACTCGGGGGCCCGCGCCAGCTCGCGAAACAGGAACGTCACCGTCGCGGTGGTGGTGTCGTGCCCGGCGAACAGCAGCGTCATCACTTCGTCGCGGACGTGCTGGTCGGAAAGGCTGCCGCCGTCCTCGTCCTGGGCGTCGAGCAGCAGCGACAGGATGTCCTCGCCTCGCTCCCCGGTGCGCCGCCGGTCGGCGATCTCGCCGAAGATCATCGCGTCGAGCCGCCGGCGGGCGCGCTGCATCTGTGCCCACGGCGTCAGCGGCCCGCGCAGGACCTGCAGGATGTACTCGCGCCCCCAGAACCCCAGCGCGGTCTCGAACTGCCGCGCGGCGTCGAGCCGCTCGGTGGCCCGATCCGGGTCGACGCCGAACAGCGCCCGGAGGGCGATCCGCAGCGCCAGGTGGCGCGTCCAGCCGTAGAGGTCGAGCTCGTCCCCGGGCCGCCAGACGGCGACCGCGGCCTCGATGTCGGCGGCCATCAGATCGCTCATCGCGGCGATCCGGTCGTGGTGGAAGGCCGGCAGCATGATCCGCCGCGAACGGCGGTGGAAGTCGCCGTCGATGGTCAGCAGGCCGTCGCCGAGCAGCGGGATGAGGTCGCCCATGTTCCCCTGGCGCCACGAGAACTGCGCGGCGTGCGAGACCGTCATGTAGTGGTTGGCCTCCGGGCCGAGCATCCACACCACGCGGCTGTGGAAGAGGCGCAGGGCGAAGACCGGTCCGTGCTCGGCGTAGGCGTCGAGCAGCAGGCCGAGCGGATCGACCAGGGCGCGATGGGTGCGCCGCATGCTGAAGCGCTTCTCGCCCCGCGGGAACGGCACGCGCGCCCCACGCTCGGTGCGCAGGTCCGCCGTCAGCCGGGCGACCGGGTTGTTCGAGACAGGCCGCGGCCCGGCGAGGGACATGGGGCCACGATAACCGGCGCTGCGACGGGAGTTGCGCGCCGACATTGCTTTACTGTGCCGTCGTCCATGGGGGCGTAGCTCAGTCGGTTAGAGCGCCGGCCTGTCACGCCGGAGGTCGCGGGTTCGAGTCCCGTCGCTCCCGTTCTCCTCGCCGCGCATGTCCAACGGTCGTCGAGCCATGATTGAGACCGCGGGCGCATGGGGACACCCCGGGGGTGACCCCGATTGCCGTACGGGCGTCCGACGTCGTCCTGGCGCTGGCGCCCGAACCCGCCGCGGCCCGGCGCGCGCGGCTCGCGCTCCACGAGGCGCGCCTGCCCGAGGACCTGCAGCACACGGTGGACCTGCTGGCCACCGAGCTGATCGCCAACTGCGTGCGCCATGCCCAGCTCGACCCGTGGGACCGCATCACGTTCGCGGCGCGCTTCCTGGGCGACTTCGTCCGAGTGGAGGTCCACGACCCCGGCCCGGGGTTCGATCCCGTGCGGGCCCGGGAGGGCAAGGGCTTCGGCCTGCGGATGGTCGACAAGCTGTCTTCGCGCTGGGGGGTCGAGAGCGGCAACGGGGTTCGGGTGTGGTTCGAGGTCGATCGCCGCTCGCGGCGGCGGTTCGAGCGCCACTCCTCGGGCTAGCCATCGGCCGCACCGCATCGGCCGGCCACGTGGCCGGTGATCCCTAACCTGTCGGGGGTGCGGATCGCTGTCCTCCTGAGCTCGCTTGCGGCGCTCGCGGTGGCCGGCTGCGGCGCGCGCGCCGAGCACGCCGCGCGCCAACCCGCACGCTCGCCGGCCGATCACGTGTTCACGGTCCCCGACAAGCTGCCGCCTCGCGCGCACTCGGCGGTCGCCCGCGACAGCCCCGGCAGCGCGGCCGTCGCGACCGGCACGGCCGCCGCCGCCGGCGCGCCGTCGGACGCCGAGGTCCAGCGCGAGCTGGCCCAGGCGCTGGGGATGCACGGGAAGGCCGACATCATCGACCAGGCGGGCCTCGACGCCCAGGGGATGGCCATCGCGCCGCCCTCGGCGCCGGCGAAGGTGGCGGCGATCATCGACGCCGGCAACCAGGTGGCCCGCGCGCCCTACCGCTACGGCGGCGGCCACGGCGGCGTCGCCGGCCGCGAGAGCTGGGTCGACTCGGCCTACGACTGCTCGGGCTCGGTCTCGTTCGCCCTCGCCGGGGCGGGGCTGCTGGACCGCCAGCTCGACTCGACGTCGTTCATGTCGTGGGGCGCCCCGGGGCCGGGGAGGTGGGTGACGATCTTCGCCAACCAGGTCCACGCCTTCATGGTCGTTGCCGGCCTGCGCTTCGACACGATCGAGCGTGCGCAGACCGGGACGCGCTGGGGCGCGCCCTACACGAAGGTCACGGGCTTCGCGGTGCGCCACCCGCCCGGGCTCTGATACCCTACGTAGGGTGAAGAAGACGAGCATCTACCTCGAGCCCGAGCTCGACGAGGCCCTGGCCCGTCGCGCGGCCGAGGAGGGGCTGACCAAGGCGGAGTTCATCCGCCGCAGCCTGTGGGCGCTCGTCCACCAGCCGGCGCGGGTCCGGCCCAGGGCCGTCGGCCTCCTCGGGAGCGCCCGGAGGCGGTGAGCGCCGTGCTGGCCGCCGACTTCGTGCTCGCCGTCCTCGACAGCGACGATCCCGGCCACCAGCAGGCGGCCGCCTGGGTGCGGGTTGCCGAGGAGGACCTGATCACCACGCCGCTCGCGCTCGCGGTGCTCGACGAGCGAGCCCGCCAGGCCGGAGGCGAGGAGGCGGCGGCCGCCGTCCGCGACGACTTCGCGCGCGGCGCCTACGCCGTTCGCTGGTGGGCCGACGCGCTCGACGAGACGCTGGCGGTCGCCCGCAAGCGCAAGCTCGACCTCGCCCGCGCGTCGCTGGTCGCCCTGGCCGGCCGTCTGCGCACCGACCGCATCGCCACCTTCGACCCGCAGTTCCGTGACCTGAGCACTCCCGGTGGGAAGCCCTTCGTCATGCTCCCCGCCGACGCCTGACCGAGAGAGAGACCCAATGTCCGAGAACCCCAACTCCTTCGACGCCCGCGCCACGCTGAAGGTCGGCG
>JAWVFY010000441.1:0-8408 GCA_033855575.1 Solirubrobacteraceae bacterium | reverse complement strand
CGCGATCGTCTTCACCGCCCAGCACGCCTCAGGCCAGCAGCTCGACGTGCGCGCGGCGGGCCGGACGCGAGCGATCCTCGTCGGTGCCAGCCTCGCCGACCCCGTGTTCTCGCCGCTGGGGCGCCGGATCGCCGTGACCCGTGAGCTGCCGGACGCCGGCCGCGCCGTGTGGCTCCTCAACGCCGACGGCTCGGGTGCGCGCCAGCTGACCGACTCGGCGCTGGCCGGCGAGCAACCCACCTGGTCGCCGAGCGCGCGGCAGGTCGCCTATGCCGCCGGGCTGCACGGCCAGCGCACGATCCACGTCATCGTGGCCAACGGCAACGCCGACCGCGCGCTGACGACGGGTCCGGGCGACCAGTACGACCCCGCCTGGTCGAGGCGCGGCGTCATCGCCTTCGTGCAGGGCAATCCGGCCGGGGCCGACATCTACACCGTCCCGGCGACCGGCGGCACGCCCCGCCGGCTGACCACCAAGGCGGGCGACGACGTCGACCCCGCCTGGGGACCGTACGGGCGCCAGCTCGCCTTCGTCCGCGGCAGCGGCGGGATCTGGGTGATGAACGGCGACGGCAGCCATGCCCATCGGGTTGTCCACGTCCGCGGGGGGGTCGAGCAGGGCGTCGCCTGGTCGCCCGACGGCAACCGGCTCGTCTTCGCGGGCGGCCCGGCGGGGCACCGGCAGATCTACTCGGTCGACCTGCACGGCAAGCACCGGCAGGTCCTCAGCCAGCCGCGCTCGAACGCCAGCGATCCCGACTGGGGCTCG
The DNA here is from genome assembly GCA_033855575.1 of Solirubrobacteraceae bacterium. GTDB lineage: Bacteria > Actinomycetota > Thermoleophilia > Solirubrobacterales > Solirubrobacteraceae > BP-464. Next base: position 7,639 of record JAWVFY010000441.1, on the reverse strand, counting down.
GCCGGTCACGACCCCGTGATCGCCGCGGCCGGGGACATCGCCTGCGCCCCCACCGGCGCCTCCTTCAACGGCGGTCTCGGCACCCAGCACTACTGCGGGATGCTGCGCACGTCGAACCTCCTGATGGCGCCCGACCTGTGGGACGTGCTCGCCCTAGGCGACCTGCAGTACCCCGACGGCGACCTCGGGCGCTTCTATCAGTCGTTCGATCCCAGCTGGGGCCGGATCAAGTCGCTGCTCCGGCCGGTGCTCGGCAACCACGAGTACGTCGTCCCGCACGCCGCCGGCTACTTCGACTACTTCGACGGTCCTGGCGCCCCGGGCGGCCGGGCCGGCAGCCGTGCGCGCGGTGGCTTCTACAGCTACAACGTCGGCACCTGGCACGTCGTCGCGCTGAACTCCAACTGCTCGTTCGTGCCCGGCGGCTGCGACTTCGGCTCGCCCCAGCAGCGCTGGCTGGCCGCCGACCTCCTGGCCCATCCCGCCCGCTGCACCCTGGCCTACTGGCATCACCCGCTGTTCAGCTCGCTGGCCAGCGCCGAGGGCCGTGGCAACCGGCAGACGGCGGCGCTGTGGCAGACGCTCTACGCCGCAGACGCCGACGTCGTGCTCTCCGGTCACCAGCACTTCTACGAGCGCATGCAGCCGATGAACGCAACCGGCGCGCTCGACCTGACCCACGGCATCCGCAGCTTCGTCGTCGGCACGGGCGGCAAGAACATCGACCAGGCCGACTTCCGCGCGGCCAACAGCGCGGTCTTCGACGCCAGCACGTTCGGCATCCTCGAGCTCACCCTGCACCCGGGCTCCTACTCGTGGCGGTTTCGCCCCGCCAGCGCCGATCCGTTCACCGACTCGGGAACCGCGCACTGTCATTGAGCAGAACTGACCAGGGGTCCCGCGGACGGATGAGGGATCTCTGGATATGCGCATGCAGCGGGCGATGCGCCAGCCGATCACCCGGATATCCGGCTGGTCCCGCTCACCACACAGCTCAGACGCACCCCGCGTACCGCGGTTCACTGCGGCCTGGGATTGCTGTGGCTGACCATCGCGGTCGCCGCGGCGCACACGCTCGTCGGCTTCGGCGGTCATGCCATCAACCTGCTGATCCGCGACTGGGCGTCGTCGCTGGTCTACGTGCTCGCGGCGCTGATCGTGGCGCTGCGCGCCGCACGGGTGCGCGAGTCGCGCGGCCCGTGGATCGTGATGGCGGTCGGTGTCTCGCTCTATGGGCTCGGCAACCTGCTGTGGGCGCTGTGGCTCGAGCACGTGCCGAGTCCGCCGATCCCGTCGGTCTGCGACGGGCTGTGGCTCGCGCTGTATCCCGCCAGCTACGTCGGGCTCGTCTGGCTGGCGCGCACCGGCCACCGGCGGGTGCCGGCCGGCGTCTGGCTCGACGGGATCGTCGCCGGGCTGGGCATCGGCGCCGTGTGCGCCGCGATCGTCTTTCGCCCGGTCCTGCATACCGCCTCCGGCGGGGGCCTGGCCGTGGCGACGAACCTCGCCTATCCGGTCGGCGACCTCCTCCTGGCCGCCCTGGTCATGGGCGTCTTCGCGCTGCGCGGCTGGCGGCCCGACCGCCGCTGGGCGCTGCTCGGCGCCGGGTTCCTCGTCCTCTGCATCGCGGACTCGATCTATCTGCTGAAGGTCGCATCGGGCGCCTTTGACTCCAGCAGCGTCGCGAACCTCTTCTACATGAGCGGCGTCGGGCTGCTGGCGGTGGCCGCCTGGCAGCGGCCGGCGCCGGTGGAGCGGCCCAACCTCCACGGCTGGTCGATGCTGCTGGTCCCCGGCGCCTTCATCACCACCGCGATCGTCCTGCTGGCGTTCGACCATGCCCACCCGCTCACGCCGCTCGCACGCGCGCTGGCGCTGATGACGCTCGCGGCCGGCTTCCTGCGCGCCGGGCTGAGCTTCCGGGATCTGCGCACGCTCACCACCGCCCAGCGCGAGGCCCTCACGGACGATCTCACGTCGCTCGCCAACCGCCGCCAGCTGGTGCGCCGGCTCGAGCAGGCCGTGATCGTGGCCCACGACACGCGCAGCGCCGCGGCTCTGCTGGTGATCGACCTCGACCACTTCAAGGAGATCAACGACACCCTCGGCCACCCCGCCGGCGACGAGCTCCTGCGCCAGATCGGCCCCCGGCTGCTGGCGGTACTGCGCGATGGCGACACCCTTGCGCGGCTCGGCGGCGACGAGTTCGCCATCGTCCTCGGCGCACCCTCGGACCGCCTGGCCGCGCTGAAGGTCGCCGACAACGTCCGGGGCGCCCTCACCGAGGCCTTCAACGTCGCCGACGTGCGGCTGATGATCACGGCCAGCATCGGGATCGCCCTGCTGCCCGAGCACGGAGACAGCGCGGACGAGCTGCTGCGCATGGCCGACGTCGCGATGTACGAGGCCAAGCACGCGCACACCGGCCGAGAGCTCTACAGCGCCCGCCGCGACAACCACAGCCTCGAACGCCTCACGCTCATCGGCGACCTCGAGCACGCCCTGGCCGCCGACGCGATCGCCGTGCACTTCCAGCCGCTGGCCGAAGCGGCAACGGGCGCAATCGTCGGCGTCGAAGCGCTCGTCCGGTGGCATCACCCCGTCGCGGGCGCCATCGCGCCGGACGACTTCGTCACGCTCGCCGAGCACGCCGGGCTCGGCCGTGCCCTGACCACTCGGGTCCTCGGCCTGGCGCTCGACCAGTGCCGCGACTGGCAGGCCGCGGGCCACGCGCTCGACGTCTCGGTCAACGTCACCGTCGCCGACCTGCTCGACTCCGACTTCCCCGACGACGTCACCGCGGCACTCGAGGCTCGCGGCGTCTCGCCCCACGCGCTGATCATCGAGATCACCGAGCGCTCGATCTTCTCGGACCCGATCCGGATCACCGCCGTCCTGGACGACCTGCGCGCCCGCGGCATCCGCCTGGCGCTCGACGACTTCGGCACGGGCTACTCGTCGCTGACGCACCTGCGCACGCTGCCGGTCAGCGAGGTCAAGATCGACCGCTCGTTCGTCGCGAAGATGACGACCGACCGGGCCGACGCGGCGATCGTCGCCACCACGATCGAGCTCGCGCACGCGCTGGACATGACCGTCGTCGGCGAAGGGGTCGAGAACGACGAGACCTGGCAGCTGCTTGCCGACGCCGGCTGTGACTTCATCCAGGGCTACGCGCTGGCCAGCCCCCTGCCGGCCGCGAGTCTCACCGCACTGCTCGAACGCAGCGCGCTCCTGCCGACCGCCTGACCGGGTTGCAATTGGCGGCGCGGTCGCGGATGCTCCCGTCGCCCCCCGCCCCCGCCCCCAGACCACGGAGGATCACCGTTGGCCCGCACCGCCCTGCTGCGCTCGCTCAAGCGCCTCGCCAAGGACCACCACCAGGCTGACGCGCTCGGCATCAGCCCCGCGGAGCTGCGCGAGCGCGCGGCGGCCGGGGGCTACTCGCGGCGCGATGTGCTCAAGCGCGGTGGGGCCTTGGGGGCGGCTGCGGCGCTCGGCCCGGGCGCGCTGGCCCGCACGGCCGTCGCCGCCACCGGATCGAGCCCACGCATCGCCATCGTCGGCGGCGGGATCGCGGGGCTCAACGCGGCGCTGACGCTCCAGGACAAGGGCCTGGCCTCGACCGTCTACGAGGCCGGCCCGGCGATCGGCGGTCGGATGCACAGCGACCGCAGCGGCTACTGGTCCAACGGGCAGATCAGCGAGTTCTGTGGCGAGCTCATCGACACCAACCACACCGTTATGCAGTCGCTGGCCAAGCGCTTCGCGCTGCCGCTGGTCGACCTGCACGCGGCCGAGCCCGCCGGCTCGACGCCCTCCTACTGGTTCCTGGGCAGCCGGTACACGACGGCCCAGGCCGACGCCGACTTCGGACCGGTGCGCGACGCGGCGAAGAGGGACCTGACCGCCGCGGGCTACCCCACGCTGTTCAACAGCTACAAGCAGGCCGGCTGGGACCTCGACCACATGAGCGTCTATGACTGGATCGAGACGCGGGTCCCGGGCGGCCACGGCTCGCCGTTGGGGCGCCTGCTCGACGCGGCCTACAACGAGGAGTACGGCGCCGAGACGACCGACCAGTCGGCGCTCAACATCCTCTACCTGATCGCCTACCAGCCGAGCCCGCAGGGCTTCGAGGTCTACGGCGTCTCCGACGAGCGCTACCACGTCGCAGGGGGCAACCAGCAGCTGCCCGAGGCGATCGCCTCGACCCTCCCCGACGTCCGCACGGGCTGGCGCCTGAGCGCGGTGGCCCGCAACGGCGACGGGACGCTGACGCTGACGTTCAGCACGCCGTCGGGCGGCGCGACCGTCGTCGCCGACCAGGTCGTCCTGACGGTGCCGTTCACCGTCCTGCGCGGGCTGGACTACACCAGGGCCGGCTTCGATGACCTCAAGAAGACGGCGATCACCCAGCTCGGCGGCGGCCGCAACGCCAAGCTCCAGCTCCAGTTCGCCAGCCGCCTGTGGAACACCAGCGGCCCGTGGGGGATCTCGACCGGCGACACCTACACCGACCTCGGCTTCCAGAACACGTGGGACGTGACCCGGGCCCAGGCGGGCGCCACCGGGATCCTCGTCAACTACGCCGGGGGAGACGTGGCGGGCGCCTACTCGCCCGCCACGCCGTACTCGAACGCCGCACAGAACCCGAAGGTCGCGACCTACGCCAGGAGCTTCCTCAGCAAGCTCGAGGTCGTGTTCCCGGGAATCACCAAGCAGTGGAACGGCAAGGCGACGCTGTCGACACCGTTCCTCGATCCCAACCTGCTCTGCTCGTACTCCTACTGGCGCGTCGGGCAGTACACGCAGTTCAGCGGCTACGAGGGCGCGGCCCAGGGCGCGATCCACTTCGCCGGCGAGCACTGCTCGCAGGACTTCCAGGGCTTCATGGAGGGCGGCGCGCGCGAGGGCGGCCGGGCGGCGCTCGAGGTCTATCACGCGCTGACCGGCCGATAGCCTGGGCTGATGGAGCTGCGCCAGCTCCGGACGTTCGTGGCCGTCGCCGAGGAGCAGAGCTTCACCCGGGCCGCCGAGCGCCTGCACGTCGTGCAGTCGGCGGTCTCGGCAACCCTGCAGACACTCGAGCGCGAGCTCGGGGTGACGCTGTTCGATCGCGGCTCTCAGCCCGTGTCGCTGACCGACGCCGGCCGGGCCCTGCTGGGCGAGGCGCGCACGACGCTGGCGGCCGCCGACGCCGCGGTCGAGGCGGTCGACCAGGTGCGCGGCGGCCTCCGCGGGACGGTGCGCCTGGGCACGATGCAGCGTCGGCGCGGAGCGGGCCCGAGCCTCGCACAGCTCATCCGGGACTTCGGCACCGAGCATCCGGCCGTCCGGGTCGTCACCCGCCACGGCGGTGGATCGGCCGAGATGGTCGTGCAGGTCCGCGGAGGGGTCCTCGACCTGGCGTTCGTCGGGCTGGCCGAGACGCCCGTCGACGGTGTGCTGCTGACGGAGCTCAGCCGCGAGCCGATGGCGCTCGTCTGTCACCGCGAGCATCCCCTGGCCGGCGAGCGGGAGGTCGCGCTGGCCGACCTGGCCGACAGCGTCTTCGCCGACGTCCCGCCGACCTGGGGGACCCGCATCGCGCTCGAATCGGCGCTCGGCCGGGCGGGGATCGTGCGCGAGATCCGCTACGAGATCAACGACATGGCAGGAGTCGTGGACTTCGTCGAGCAGGACCTGGCCGTCGCCGTCATGCCGCCGGCGTTCGTGGCGCCGCACCCCGATCTGCGCGTCGTCGCGATCACCGACGCCCCGCCGTTCGTCGTGTCGCTCGCCACCCCGACGGAGCGCGCGCCCAGCGCGGCCAGCGCGGCGCTGGCCCGCATGATCACCGGCTGACGCGGCCATCGCGCTCGGTGATCGCCGTCATCACGACTTTGCGTTGCGCCGGACGGTTGCTCGGTCAACCATGGGGCGATGGCCTCCATCACCGCTCCGTCGCCGCCCCGCACTCCCGCCGCCACCCGGCCGCTCGCCCGGACCGGGCTGTCGCACCGGCACGGGTTCTGGGCCGTGGCCTTCGCATTCCTGGTCGCGATGGGCTACTCGGCCGTTCCCACGCCGCTCTACGGGCTCTACGCGGCGCGCGACGGCTTCGGCTCGCTGACCGTCACGATCGTGTTCGCCACCTACGCGGTCGGCGTGATCCTCTCGCTGTTCGTCGTCGGCCATCTCTCGGACTGGCACGGGCGCCGGCGGCTGCTGCTCCCCGCGCTGGCGGTCGGCGCCGCGAGCACGATCGTGTTCCTGCTGTGGCAAGACCTGGCGGGGCTGCTCGTCGCGCGCTTCGTCTCGGGTCTGAGCATTGGCGCCGTGACGGCCACCGCGACGGCCTGGCTGGCCGAGCTGCACGCCGAGGGGCGGCCGGTCGAGCCGTCCCGCCGCGCCGAGGTCGTCGCCATCTCCGCCAACCTCGGGGGCATCGGGCTGGGGCCGCTGATCGCCGGGGCGCTCGCTCAGTGGGTGGGGCATCCGCTGACGGTGCCGTTCCTCGTCTTCGGCGGCCTGCAGCTCGTGGCGCTGGCGGTGGTCGCGCTGACGCCCGAGACGCGCCGGCTGCCCAAGCACGAGCGCCCGCTCTATCGCCCCCAGCGGATCCACGTCCCGGCCGTGGCGCGCGCTCCGTTCGTCGCCGCGCTGGGTGCGGGCTTCCTCTCGTTCGCCACCTTCGCGCTGTTCACCTCGCTGGCGCCCTCCTTCCTGGCCGGCTCGTTCGGCCACCCGTCGCACGCCCTCGCCGGCGCCGCGGCGTTCGTCGTGTTCTTCGGCGCGGTGATCGCGCAGCTGGCGCTCGCGCGCAGGCCACCGGCCCAGCTCGTGCTCGCGGGCACCGCGGGGATCGTGCTGGGCTCCGCGGCGATCGTCGCGGCGGTCTGGCTCGCGAGCCCCAGCCTCGCGCTCTTCCTCGCCGGCGGCATGGTGCTCGGCACGGGCGCCGGGGCGATCTTCAAGGGCTCGCTCGCCACCGTCGTCCGCATCAGCGAGCCGGCGCGGCGCGCCGAGACGCTCGCCGGCCTCTTCCTCGCGTCCTACCTCGGCCTGGTCATCCCGGCGGTTGGCATGGGCGTGCTCGTTCAGCAGCTGGCACCCAGGGTCGCCCTGGCGATCTTCAGCGGCGTGGTGGTGACGGGCATCCTCGCCAGCCTCAGGACGCTGCTGCGCGCCGCCCGCTGAGCGAGAACCAGGCGTCGGCCCGGCGGTCAGGTCAGGTCGCCACCGACGGGCGAGAGCAGCGCTTCGTGATCGAGGGTCATGAACGCATCGACGAGCTCGGGATCGAAGTGCGCGCCGCGGCCCGCCTCGATCGTCGCCACCGCGTCAGCCACCGACCACGCGCTCTTGTAGGGCCGTGCATGGGTGAGCGCATCGAAGACGTCGGCCACGGCGACCACCCGTCCGGAGAGCGCGATGTCCGAGCCCGACCGGCCGCTCGGATAGCCGGCCCCGTCCCAGCGCTCGTGGTGGGCCAGGGCGATCTCCTCACCCAGACGCAGCAGCGGCGAGCGGCTGCCGGAGAGGATGTCTGCGCCGATCGTCGTGTGCGTCTTCATCAGCTCGAACTCGTCGGGATCGAGCGCGCCGGGCTTGAGCAGGATCGCGTCGGGGATCGCGAGCTTGCCGATGTCGTGCA
>JAWVFY010000440.1:0-7617 GCA_033855575.1 Solirubrobacteraceae bacterium | reverse complement strand
TCGACCGCGACGCGGCCGGCGTCGGCTGGAGCAAGATGGGCATGATCAAGGGCAAGGCGCGCCTCAGCGTGTCGGTCGTCCTGGAGCGAGACGACTTCTAGAGCGCCGTGCTCCGAGGGTTGCGGCGCTCACGGCCGGGCGTCGCAACCTTGGGTGCCGACGGCCTCGACATACTCCCGGGGCTGATGTCCTGCGCCGGCCTGCCCACGCTTCCCATGTTCGGGGCGCCTGCCGAGCGCAGGGATGCGGCGGCCAACCGCACGCGGATCCTGGCCGTGGCCAGGCGCCTGCTCTGTGAGGAGGGCGTGGCCGCGACGTCGATCGACCGCATCGCCGCCGAGGCCGGCGTCGGCAAGGGAACCATCTTCCGCCGGTTCGGCGATCGCGCCGGACTCACCGCCGCGCTGCTCGACGAGCGGATGAGCCTCTTTCAGGACGCCTTTCTCAGCGGCCCGCCGCCCCTGGGGCCGGGCGCGCATCCCGTCGAGCGACTCGAGGCGTTCGTCGACGCCCTCCTGGTGATCATGGACGAGAACTTCGACGTCGCCATGGCCGCCGAGCAGGCCGCGACGGTCCCGGCCGGCGCCATCGCCGGGCCGCTGGGCCTGCACGTCCGCGGCCTGATCGCCGAGCTCGATCCGGATCTCGACAGCGACGTGTTCTCCAGCCTCCTGCTCGGCGCCCTCAGCCCGCCGGTCATCGCCCGGCTGCGAGCGCGCGGCGTCGATCTCGCCGCCCAGCAGGCCTCTGCCCGAGTACTGCTGCGCGGGCTCACCCGGCGCTGAGCGCCGTCAGCCGGCACATCAGGTCGACCGCCTCGCTCGCCGTGGAGCCCTGCTCGCGGACCAGCGAGCGCCACGTTGTGAAGGCCATCGCGTGCCCCACCGCGGCCCGCGTCCGGCGGGCGGCCCGGCCGCGGCCCCGCCGCCCCGCCATCAGTGTGGTGTGCGCGGCGTCCATGTAGCCGAGGAACCCGGAGAACTGCTCGCGCACGGCCTCGACGAGGTCGAGGTCGCGAAGCAGGTTGGCCAGCATCGGCTCGGCGGTGTCGTAGTAGGCGTAGAGCTCGGTCAGCGCCAGGCGCAGCCGCTCGTCGGGGTCGCCCACCGCGGCCCAGGCCTCGAGGTCGGGCACCGGATGCTGTGACGCCCAGTGGCCCGAGCACGCGACGAACAGCGCCGCCTCGTCGGGGAAATGGCGGTAGAGCGTCGAGCGGCGCACCCCGGCGTGCTCGGCGACGGCGCTCATCGACGTGCGCGACGGGCCGAGGGTCCCGTGGAGCTCCACCGCGCTCTCGGTGATGCGCTGGCGTGTGCGCTCCTGGAGCTCGGCGCGGGCCTTCATCCGGTAGGGGCGCTTTTGATCGGTCACGGTCGTCCGGTCAAAGCTTGACACATCGGTCCGACATGATCTAGTTTTGCCGCGACACTTATGTTCAACGAAAGAGGGACGTCGTGAGCATTGCCGCAGCCAAGGTCGTCGGACCCACCGACGGGAAGGCCGGGTTCCTGGGCAGCATCGGGGTGCGGTTCATGCTCGACGGCCCCGAGAGCGCCGAGCGGTTCTCGCTCGTCGAGCACCCGATGTCGCCCCGGGCGCTCGCCGCGCCGCTGCACCGCCACACCAACGAGGACGAGTACAGCTACGTCATCGAGGGCCGCATGGGAGCGCTGCTCGGCGACGAGCACCTCGAGGCCGGGCCGGGAGACCTCGTCCACAAGCCGCGCGGGCAGTGGCACACCTTCTGGAACGCCGGCGACGAGCCCTGCCGGATCCTGGAGATCATCTCGCCCGCCGGGTTCGAGCGCTTCTTCGCCGAGCTCGTCGAGCTGGGCGGCGTTGCCCAGGCCCAGCCCGAGCAGCTCGGAGCCCTCTGCGAGCGCTACGCCCTGGAGATCGATCCCGACAGCGTGCCCGACCTCATCCAGCGTTTCGGGGTGCGCTTTCCGGCCGAGCCGCTGGCCGTGTAGCGGCGGGCGTCCGGCTGCCGCTAGGCGAGGAGCGCGGCGATCGCCTGGCCCGCCTTGTGCGGGTCGGGCTGTCCGCCGGCGATGATGTCGACGTAGAAGAAGGACTCGCCGATGCGGGTGACGAGGTAGGCGAGGTCGTCGAGGTCGAGCGGGATGGGGCGGTCCTTCATCTCGGCGCTGATCAGCTCGCCGATGTAGTTGACGAAGTTCGCCTGGAAGCTGCTGCGTGACGTGGTCAGGATCCGCAGTGCGATCTCGGCCTCGCGTTCGAGGAAGGTGCGCATGAACGGCGCGGCGAGGACGTCGGTGAGGAAGTTCTCCATGGTTTCGGCGACGGCCTTCCCGCCGCGGTGCGTGACGCGTGCTCGGGCGTGGTCGAACGTTGGCCTGCCGAGCGACCACAGGACCTCGCCGAGCAGCTGGTCTCGGGATCCGACCCAGCGGTGCAGCGTGACGCGGCTGACGCCGAGCTCCTGCGCGAGCGGTTGCATCTCGATCCGCTGACCGGACATGAACTGGCGCCTGGCGAGCTTGAACGCGTCCAGCGCGGTCGGGCGGGACGGCTGGCCCGAGGCGAGCTGGCGGGCGAGGAGCGTGGTCGAGTTCATCGGATGTTACGTCTCGGTATATGTAGCGCAAGCGTTGCGCTTCTGGTACCGTACCACGGGATACGGTCGCTGACGGGAGGAAGTGACGTGTTCAAGACGGTGCTGCGTGTCGTGTCTGTCTCATCGATGGTCGCGCTCGGGCTGGGTGTGCTCGCCGGGACGGCCAGCGCGATCACCTACGCGCCGGTCGCCCGGCCCGGCCCGGCCCTCAGCGTGCCGGCCGCCAAGCTCGCGCAGAGCATGCGCTGCTCGGCTGATCTCACCTCCTCGGCGCGCACGCCGGTTCTGTTCGCGACCCCCACACTCGTCAATCCCGACGAGGCGTTCTTCGCCTACGAGCGGGCGTTCGACGCGATGGGGATCCCGTACTGCACGCTGACGATCCCGTACTTCACCACAGAGGACATCCAGCTCAGCGCCGAGTACGTGGTGTACGGGGTCCGCAGGATGCATGCGCAGACCCGCGGCCAGGTGGACCTGCTGGGCTGGAGCCAGGGTGGCGGCCCCGAGCCGCGCTGGGCGCTGCGCTTCTGGCCGGACATCCGCCCGCTGGTCGCCAAGCTGATCGATCTCGAGGCGCCCAATCACGGCACCGCCGTGGTGCACATGACGTGTGTCGGCGGCGTCTGCGTGAACCCGATCTGCATCGGCTCGTGCGTGCCCGCGCTGTGGCAGCAGGCCGACAACTCCAACTTCACCGCCGCGCTCAACTCCGGTCAGGAGACCTTCCCCGGGATCTCCTACACGAACGTCTACTCGCACACGAGCCAGTTCGTTCAGCCGAACCTCAACGACACCGGCACGACCTCGCTGCACGGCGGCGGCGGGAGCATCGCCAACATCGCCACCCAGGACATCTGCCCGCTCAACGTCGCCGACCATCTGGCCTACTGGTACGACCCGGTCGCCTACGCGATCGTCCTCGACGCCCTGGCCCACCCCGGCCCCGCGGACCCGGCCCGCATCGACCGCTCGGTCTGCACGCAGCCGAGCATGCCGTACGTCGACCCCACCGACATCCCCACCTACAGCCTCCACCTCTACAACGCGATCTTCATCGACCGGCTCCACAACGAGCCCCAGACCACGACCGAGCCGCCGCTGAAGTGCTACGTCACCGCGAGCTGCCCGCCAGCTCCCAGGCACGGCAGGAGCCGTGCGCCCAAGAAGACCACGCACCACAAGCACCGCAAGGTCAGATGAGCGACGTGTGGTCGAGATGGAGGAACTCGTCGAGAGCATGCGGGTCGAACTGTCTTCCGCGCTGGCTGGTCATTTCGTCGATGGCGTCGTCGATGGTCCATGCAGGTTTGTAGGGGCGAGGGTGAGTGAGGGCATCGAAGACGTCGGCGATCGCCGTCAGCCGGCCAGACCGCGGGATGGCGTCGCGGGCCAGTCGTTGGGGGTAGCCGTGGCCGTCCCACCGCTCGTGGTGGGTGAGGGCGATCTCCCTTGCGAGCTCGAGCAGTTTCGAGGAGCTGCCGGCCAGGAGCTCGGCGCCGACCTGGGTGTGGGTTTCGACGAGCTTGAACTCGTCAGGGGTGAGCCGTCCAGGCTTGAGCAGGATGGCGTCGGGCAGCGCGAGCTTGCCGATGTCGTGCAGTGGCGCCGCTAGCTCGAGGTCGTGAACGAGCTCAGCCGTGGCTCCGCAGCGCTCGGCGAGCAGCCCGGTCGTGATGCCGACGCGCCGCGTGTGATCCCCGGTCGCGTCGTCGCGAAACTCGCCGGCGCGGGCCAGGCGCTCGACGATGTCGAACCGCGCAGACTCAAGCTCGGCGGTGCGCTCCTCCACCCGCTGGGCCAGGTCATGTTGGAGGTCGCGCTGTGCCAGTTGCAGGGCGCGGAGCTCGAGCGCGTTGCGGACGCGTATGCGGACCTCGTCGGCGTCAAACGGCTTGATGAGGAAGTCGCGGGCGCCGGCCTCGAGCGCCTGATGCTTGGACTGCGGTCCCGACTGTCCGGTCAGCACGATCACCGGTAGCGCAACCGGTGCGCGGATCTGCGACGCCAGCTCACCCAGCACTGCGAGCCCGTCCGCACCGGGCATGTGGAGGTCCAACAGCAGCAGATCGGGTGGCTCCGCACGGCAGCGCTCGACGCACAACGCCGAGTCGGTCAGGCCAAGGACGTTCGAGAAGCCCCAGCTGGCGAGAAAGGCGTTCAGAAGGGCGACGTTGGCCTCGCTGTCGTCGAGGACCACGATTCGAAGCGCCCCGATCGGACTCGCGCTATCGCCGCCCGGGGCAGTGTTATCTGGCGGGTCTGACATCCATGCACCGGCGAGTGCTGGCTCGTGAACGAACAAACCCCGCGACGACAAGCTTCGGGCCACTCTCGCCGTCTTCCTGCGACTGGTCACGCAACCAGCAGGTTTCGCGTGCTCGGCCGCCTCGAAGCTCCACTTAGCCGCAGAATCTCTCGGACCGCCTGCGGCCCCGCGAGCCGCTGGCGGCCACTCTCGAGTTGAAGCGCAGGGGCGTTTCAGGGGCGTTTGGGGTGTCCACCGACGTCGCCCCGAGGCACGCCGAGTCCAACTTGGCCCCGCCGCTACGATGTTTTCCCCAACGCCCTCCTAGCTCAGTTGGTAGAGCACTTCCATGGTAAGGAAGGGGTCATCGGTTCGAGTCCGATGGAGGGCTTCATCGGAACTCCCCGCTACGGCGGGGTTTTTTCGTTCTCGGCCGCGCCGGACATTGGCCAGCTCTGTGCTTTGTGGGGCGTTTCTGGGGCGTTTTGGGGCGCACCGGCGCCCCAGTACGAGTCGCTGCAAAGCGGAAATCCGTGTCGGGAGATATCGCGCCTGCGCGACTTCCTTTGCGTGGAGCGCGCGCTTGATCTCGTTCCGACGCCTTTCGACGACCTTCCGCCTTACACCGTCCTGACGTGCGCGGAGGTGGCTGAGCGGATCGCCGCCGGCGCGCATTCGGTGCGGCGGGCCATCAAGCGTGGCGAGCTCACCGCAAGCCGGACTTGCGGGATCCGCGTCCTTGCCCAAGACGCCGCCTCCTGGTGGCGCACTCGGCTGATCAGCGCGCCGCCGGAGGCCCCGAGGGGTTTCCAAAATCGCGGAGCGATACCGACTCCGCCCTCGGGGTCACCCAATGGGCCGCGCAGCGGTCGATTCGTGCGAGATGCGTCACGTCTACCTCTGCCACCCCGCTCAACCTCATGAGTCGCGATGCGCTCCCGCCGGGCGTCGAGCGGCGGACCTACACGCGACGAGACGGCTCCAAAACTGACTCCTTCGCCGTGCGCTTCACCGACGATGAGGGCATTCGACGTCGCCGAAGCTTTGACACCGTCGACGACGCGCTGGACTTCCTCGCCAAGCGAAGGAGCGCCAAGCGCTGGAGGCCCGACGAGCTCCGCCAGGAACAGCGAGGCCAGCGGACGCTGAGCGAGTTCTTCGACCAGTGGTGGCGCGACTACGCGATGGTCGACCTCAAGCGCTCAACGCTGAAGACCTACCGATGCGTCTGGAAGACCCATGCGCAGCCTCACCTTGGTTATCTCGCGTTGCGCGACATCGACTCGCCACGCATCGTCCGGTTCCGGGGAGACCTCCTGAGAGACGGCGTCGGCGTGCAATCCGTCGTCAAGACCATGGCCATGCTCCAGGGGGTGTTCCGCGATGCTGTCGAGGCGGGGGAGGCGAGCTTCAACCCGGTCAAGGCGGTGCGCAAGCCGTCTCCGGGACCGACCCGAGAGGTCCACCCTCTCACCCCACGTCAGATCGAACGGCTCGCCATGGATCTTGACCTGCGCGGCTACGGAACCAGCTCGTTCCTGGTCAGGCTCATGGCCTACACGGGACTCCGGCCGCAGGAGGCGCTCGCGCTGCACTGGTACGCGGTCCGCCCACAGACGCTGCTCGTCGAGCTAGCCAACGCCGACGGCCAGCTCGACCGGCTGAAGAACCGCAAGCGCTCGCGCAAGCGGAGCCGCACGATCGATCTGATCCGTCCGCTCCAGGAGGATCTCGAGTGCCGTCGCCAGGAACTCGACCACCCTGAGGATCAAGATCTCATCGTCCCGCATGAGGTCACGGGCGGCCTCTGGCTCGACGAGCACTACCGCACTTGGCGTCGGCGCATCTACGCGCCCTCAGCCGCCAACGCGGCGCTGCCCAGCAATCGGCCCTATGACCTGCGACACACGTGGGCCTCGCTTCTCATCGCTGAGAAGCGGCTCTCCATCGCGGAGGTAGCCGAGCAACTCGGAGACAAGATCTCGACTGTCGTCGACACCTACACCCATGTCATCCACGAGTGGCGAGGGCGGAAGAACATCAACATCGAACGCGAGGTGCGCAACGCGCGCAAAGCTGCAGGCTGGTGAGCCCAAGGTTCGATTCCCGTATCCCGCTTGATCGAATGCCCTGCTCACGGGCTTCGAACCCGATCCGCAGTGGCGTTGATTCGGTAGGGCCTTCAGCGTCGCAGTGCCCGCGCGGTGAGTGCCGGGTTCTTGAAGGATCCGTCGAAGGGATTGACAGTGATCCCGGGCGGGACGATGGCGTCAATGCGATCGAGCACTGCGTCCTCCAGGACGACATCAGCGGCCGCGAGTTGGCCCTCGAGTTGCTCAATAGTGCGGGGCCCAATGATCGCCGCGCTGATCGCGGGGTGGTTGGCGACGAACCCGATCGCGAGCTGCATGAGCGTCCATCCGTGTTGGGTGAGCGTCTGAACGAACTCCTCGGGATAGCGATCGGGCTCCAGCCCACGCCAGTACTCGCCGGGGAAGTCAGCACACAGTTGCGAGACCGCCTGGCGGATGTCCCTGAGGTCGTCGGAGATCGAGAAGTCCATCGATCAGACCGTCCAGGCGGTGGCCGCGTGCGGGAACGTGTCGGCTACTTCAGCCGCTCCGCGCCGGTACGCCATGAAGGTGCGTCGGAACTCGACTGCAGCTGCGGCAGGGTCGCGTGGAAGTGATGCCCGATCGTCGGGTTGGCGACAGCCACGATCGTCGAGTCGAGGCCGATCATCCCCAGGCCGAACGCGGCCGCCAGCAGCGTCAGCCAGGGATGGCCGAGG
>JAWVFY010000439.1:0-7127 GCA_033855575.1 Solirubrobacteraceae bacterium | reverse complement strand
GCGCGACGTGGGCTGCGAGCAGGCCATGGACATCCTGCACGTCTACGTCGAGCTCGTGCTCAGCGACGCCGATGCCGAACGGCGCCTCCCCGGGGTCGCCGCGCACCTGGCGGCCTGCGGTCCCTGCAACGAGGACTTCCACGGGCTGCTGGCCGCCGTGCGTCGGTCCGGGTAAGACCGGCGCAGTCTCGGACGCAGACCGTGCATGACCCTCACTACGTCGCGCGTCCTGCGCCCCCGCGAGCACGCCCCGGACCTCGAGCTGCCGTTGGTCGGCGGCGGCCGGTTCCGGCTGGCCGACCTGCACTCCGAGAGCTTCACCATGCTGGTGTTCAACCGCGGGCTGCACTGCCCGGCCTGCCAGGCGCAGCTGCGCGAGCTCGACCGGCGCCTGGACGAGCTGACCGAGCGCGGCATCGAGGTGGTGTCGATCAGCGCCGAGACCGCAGAACGCGCCGCGCGCATGCGCGACGAATGGGGAATCGCACGGGTACCGCTGGCCTACGGCCTCAGCGAGAGGCAGATGCGTGAGTGGGGGCTGTTCGTCTCGCGAGGCATCCGCGGCAACGAGCCGCCGGTGTTCAACGAGCCGGCCCTCTTCCTCCTGCGCCCCGACGGGACCGTCTACTACGAGTCGCTGCTGTCGATGCCCGTGGGGCGGCCCCGTCTGGACGACCTCTTCGGCGGGCTCGACTACTGGAGCGCCAACGACTATCCGGCCCGGGGCGAGGCCTGACGGCTACTTGACCGCGACGAGGTCGACCATCCGGATGTCGGGCTCGCGGGCCAGGAGCTCCGGCGCCACCGAGGCCAGGGCCTTGGGGATCTCCCCTTCGAGATGCGCGGTCCGCGCGTCCTCGGTCTCGAACGTGTCGAAGATTCCGTAGGAGGTGGGGCCGAGCTTGCAGGCGTACCAGGTGACGGTGCCCTCCTCGGCCGCGGCGATCGCCCGGCCGTTCTCGAGAAACGCCCCCAGGTCGTCGCCCTTGTCGGACTTGGCCTCTAGCAGCGCGAGGATGCCGTATCGCAGAGCCATGGTGAGTTCCTCTCGATCGAACGTGGTGGCCCGGACGGGCCATCACCCTTCAGCGTTCCCGCCGACCGTGTTCTTACCCCCGCGGTGACGCCAAGGCGTAGCGAGCTACGAGCACGGCCCCGACCCGACCGGCGCGTAGTGGTCGAAGTCGACGTGGATCTGGGTGGCCTCGTTGGGGAGGTCGTTGTTGAGGACGATCAGGACGTGCAGAAGGGCGCCGTCGGCGGTGCGGCGGACGGCGAGGCCCTCTAGCTCGGCGTGCGGGGTGGAGGGGTTCAGCGAGAACAGCCGGGTCACCTCGCCGGTGCGCAGGTCGATCGAGAACACCGTCTTGGCCGCGTCGTCGCGCGTCGCGTAGAGCAGGTGGCCCCAGACCTTCGCGCCCTGGATGCGCGAGAGGTGAAAGCCCGCGCCCAGGGAGGCGGGGTAGCGCAGCGCCAGGAACCGCTTGAATCCCATCTGGAGGTCGAACACGTTGAGGCGGTCGTGAGGCATGTCCCACTCAGCCGTGTAGACCTGCTGGCGGCGCGCGTCGATGGCGACCCAGGGCACGCCGGCCTCGCTGATGCCCACATCGAGCGGATAGCTGACGCCGGTGTAGGCGAGGGTGCGGGCGTCGTAGAGCGCGATGTGCGGCCGCTGGTACTCCGGGTCGTTGAGCTGGAGCGGGCCCAGGCTCTCGCCGCCGTCCTCCTCGGGCGCGTAGATCAGGCCGTGGTAGGTGTCGATGTCGCCGATGTGGGTGTCGGCGATGTGGTTCTCGCCGCTCGCACTCACGGATGGCACGAACTGCGGCGAGATCGCCCCGATGGCCGTCGGTGTGTAGTCGTCCAGGGTCCGCTCCATCCCGCCCTGCCACGAGAAGATCCAGCCGTGGCCGTCGCTCGTGACCCCCTGCGAGCGCACCAACGCGTCGGCCGCCCGGAAGCTGTCCGTGCCGGTCAGCTTCCACGACGCTGGGCACATGGCAGCGGCGTGCGCCACCGGGAGGGGCGCGGCGATCGCCAGCCCCGCGAGAACGGTGGTGATCCGGAGCCTCGCCGTCATCCGGGGACCCGATCGAAGACGTCGGACCCAAACGGGGCGAGGCCGGGCGGTGCCGCATAGCCGAGATGGCCGAGGCTGAAGAGGTCCTCGATGCTGCGCAGCAGCGAGTAATGGTTGTAGCCCGTGGCATTGAGCTGATGGGCCGGATCGGCGCCGCCCGGTGACGTGAAGGGCGAGATCACCACCGCGCCGGAGTCGCCTCCGCCCGACCCGGGAATGCCGGCCTGGTTGCCCGGGTCGCTGGTCGCCGGGCCCGGCTGCTCGTTGCAGCACGACAGGTTCTCGACCGCTTCGTCGAAAGTGATGACGAGCAGCCCGTCCTTCCTGAAGACAGGCGATTGCACGATCGGCGGGACGTAACGCTGCAGGAACCCGTCGATCTGGGTCAGCGCGATCTCGTCAGCCGTCAGCGGGTCGGCGCCCAGCACCCCGGGGACCGGCGAGTTGCACGCGTCGTGGCCGTCGTCGCACTGGTTGGGCACGATGTAGCTGAAGTTCGGCGCCGTCGCGTCGGAGCTCAGGATCGTGCGCAGGTCGTCGGGGCTCGGCAGGCCGACGACGTTCTGCGTGCACTGATCGGTCTGCCGGATCGAGTCGAACAGGACGAACGGGCTGTGCTTGCGGCGGTAGTCGCCCTTGGCCCCCGGCGCGCGGTAGCTCGCCTTGAGATAGCACGGGCTCGGCATGTCCTGGTTGTAGGACTTCCAGGTCAGGCCGGCGCTCGTCAGCTGATCGCCAATGGTTGTGAAGTTGGGCGGATACAGACAGCCGTCGCCGTGGGCGATGTTGTACGGCGGGTCGGCCTGTGGCGGCACGCGCTTGGGGTTGTCCGGGCCGGCGCTCGGATCGTCAGGGCAGTCGTTCTGGCCGGACGGCGTCGGCGGCTGGCCGCTGATCATCGCGATGTAGTTGTCGGCGCTGGAGTGTCCGACGCCGTAGTACTGGGTCAGCAGCTGACCCTCTGGGACGAGGGTGCGGTTGAGGTAGGGCGCCAGCAGCTGGCCCTGGAGGCCGAAGGTATCGCCGAACTCGTGGTTCTCGAGCACGATGACGAACACGTGGCGCACCGGAGGCAGCGCGGCAGACGCGGGTGCGGCTCCGGCCAGGGCGGCCAGAGCGGAGGCGGCGAGCAGAAGGCGGCGCATGCCCCCACAACGTCTGCGGGGCCGCGGACTGGCGCGGACTCACAGGATCGTCACACGGCGGCGGAGTGGGCGCGTGCCGCGCGCACCAGCTCGCGCACGGTCCGCTCGCCGGCCGCGCGCGCGCGCTCGTGATCGAGTCCCATGACGTCGCGGAGCACGATCAGCGGCTCGATGCCGACGAGCATCGAGAGCGCCGTGGCCAGCTGCTCGAGCTCCCCGGGCGCCAGCTCACCGGCCAGCGGGGCCAGCGCGGCGTCGAGAAGGACCGAGCGCCGGGCGCCACGGAAGGGGTCGGCGCTGCCGTCAGCGTCGAGCGAGCGCAGCAGCGAGCTGCGCAGGAAGAGCCGGAACTCTGCCTCGTGGTCTCTGGCCAGGTCGTACAGCGCGTTCTGCACGAGCGCGGCGCGATCCTCCGCGTCACGCGGGGCAGCCGCATGCCCGAAGAGCTGATCGACCGTCGGCGCTGCCACGTCGAGCGGCAGCTCGACGAGAAGCGCCTCCTGCGAGGGGAAGTAGCGGTACGCGGTCGCCCGGGAGACCGTGGCGGCGTCGGCGGCCTGGGCGACGGTGGGGGCCATGCCTTCGGCCACGAGCTCGCGGGCAGCGTTCAGGAGGGCCTGCCGAGTCCGCAGCTTCTGGGCGACGCGTTCGCGTGAGGGGCCGGGACTTGACATCGCTCTCGGCGTCATGATACACATTCCAGTCGTAAGACAAAATCTCACGAAAGGTCGACGATGCCGCAATCAGTCGAAGCTCTCGGGACCGCCTCGCGGTCGCTCTGGGTGATCGGGAATCGGGTCACGCCACTGGTCTGCGGGGGGCGCGTCGTCGCGCTCGAGGTGGCCACCCCGGTGGGCACTCCGGGCCCGCCGCCGCACTACCACGAGGACTGCGCGGAGTCGTTCTTCATCACGGCGGGGCGGCTCGGCGTCATGCGCGACGGCGAGTGGGTCACGCTGGAACCGGGCCAGCAGGCCGAGGTTCCCAAAGGCGTGCTCCACACGTTCCGCAACGACGGCGACGATGAGGTCCGCGCCATCACGAGCTTCGACCCCATGGGCTTCGAGGCGTTCTTCGAGGAGTACGGCTACGACGCCTCGCAGCCCGACGCCTTCGAAGCATCGGTCAGCCCGGAGACCATCGAGCGTCTCGTCGCGGGCTGCAGCCGGTTCGGCATGATCATCCCGCCTCCGCCCGCCTAGCTCACGGCCGGCCCGGCGAGCGAGGCGAGGTACTGGTGGATCAGCCGGACCGCCATCGCTCCCTCGCCGACCGCTGAGGCGACGCGCTTGATCGAGCCGGCGCGGACGTCGCCGACGGCGAATACGCCTGGCCGGCTCGTCTCGAGCGGCAGCGGGGGCCGGTCGCGCCCGTCGCCCGCGGGATCGAGATGCGTCAGCTGGAGCTCCTGCCCGGTGACGAGGAAGCCGTGCTCGTCGACGACGAGCTGGTCCTCGAGCCAGCCGGTGCAGGGGTCGGCGCCGATGAAGACGAACAGCGCGCGGGCCGAGACGCGGTTCTCGTCCCCGGTTCGGTTGTGGGTCAGGGTGAGCGCCTCGAGCCGGTCGCTGCCGTGGAGCTCGCGGACCTCGGTGCGGCAGCGCAGCGTGATGCCGGGCGTCGCCTGAATCTGATCGACCAGGTAACGCGACATGGTCGCCTCCAGTGCGGTGCCCCGCACGACCATGTCGACGGCACAGGAGTTCCCGGCCAGGAAGATCGCGGCCTGCCCGGCCGAGTTGCCGGCCCCGACGACCACGACCGCCTCGCCGCTGCACGCCTGGGCCTCGACCTGGGTCGCGGCGTAGTACACGCCGGCGCCCTCGAACTCGTGCAGCCGGGCGAGCGGCAGGCGGCGGTAGCTCGCACCCGTGGCGAGTACGACGCTGCGCGCGCGTACGCGCTCGCCGCTGGTGAGGGCGATGGCGTGGTAGCCGTCGTCGAGGCTGAGCGTCGTCGCAGACTCGGGCACGGCGATGCGCACTCCGAAGCGCGCGGCCTGCACGGCGGCGCGCTCGGCGAGCTCGGACCCCGAGACGCCGGCCGGGAAGCCGAGGTAGTTCTCGATCCGCGACGAGGTGCTGGCCTGGCCTCCGGTGGCCACCGAGTCGACGAGCACGGTGGCCAGGCCTTCGGAGGCGGCGTAGACCGCGGCCCCCAGCCCCGCGGGGCCGGCACCGACCACGACGGTGTCACAGACCTCGTCGGGCGAGCGCGCGGACCGCAGCTGCAGCTCGGCGGCCAGCGCGAGGTTGCTGGGCCGCCGCAGCACTCGCGAGCCGTGTAGCACGATCGGCGTTTCGGCCGGCGCGACACCGAGGCCCCGCAGCAGGCCGTCGGCCTGCTCGTCGGCCTCGACGTCGAGGAAGCTGTGGGGAATGCGGTTGCGGGTGAGGAACTCGCGCAGCCGCCGGGTGTCGGGCGACAGATGCGAGCCGATCAGCCGCAGTCCGGCGCCCCGGCCGATGAGCATCGCCCGCCGGGCCATGTAGGCGCTGAGGATGAGATCGCCGAGCTGCTGGTCGTTGGCCACGACCTGCTGGAGCTGCTCGCGGCTCAGCGCGATGAGCTCGCTCGGCTCCTGGACGACGGCGTCCACGTAGGCCGGCTCGCCGGTGACCAGGCCGATCTCGCCGCTGAAGCCCCGCTCTCGGTGGATGCCGATGACGTACTCGGTCGGCGACCCCGCGTCGCCCACGATCGCGACGCTGCCCGAGACCACGGCGAAGAAGTCATAGGCCGGGTCGCCGGCCCGGAAGAGCGTGCTGCCTGCTTCGGCCGACCGCCGCTCGCCCGCAGCGGCGAGCGCGGCCAGCTGCTCGTCGGCGAGCCGCGGGAAGCCGGCGTCGCGATCGAAGTCCGCCTCCGGCAGCGCGCTCATGGCCGTCAGGTGGGCGCCAGGTCCTTGCCCGGCTCGGCGACCGGCGGCGGGCCGACGTCGGCGATCCGGTAGGCGTCTTCCTGGTCGAGCGTCTCGCGCTCGAGGAGGGCGTGCGCCAGGGCATCGAGGCGCGGCCGCTCGCGCTCGAGCAGCGCGAGGACATCGCGCTCGGCGTCCTCGACGATCCGCCGGGTCTCGTCGTCGATCGTCTGCTGGGTGGCGGGCGAGACCGGGCCGGCGCCCGGAAGCAGGTAGCCGTCCTCGCGCCCCTCGCCGACGGCGATCGGGCCGATCACGTCGCTCATCCCCCAGCGCCCGACCATGCCGCGGGCGATCTTCGTGAGGTTCTGGATGTCGGACTCCGCGCCCGTGGTGATCTCGCCGTAGACGACCTTCTCGGCCGCACGGCCGCCCAGCGCCACCTTGATCCGGGCGATCATCTCCTCGCGTCCATAGCTGTAGCGGTCGTTGTCGGGCGTCGAGAGCGTGACGCCGAGGGCCTGGCCGCGCGGGATGATCGAGATCTTCCGGACGGGGTCGGCACCCGGCGTGAGCATCCCGACAATGGCATGGCCGGACTCGTGGAAGGCGGTCCGTTCGCGGTCGGCGTCGCTCATGACGACCTGTCGCTCGGCGCCGAGCAGGATCTTCTCGATCGCGTCGGTGAAGTCCTCCTGCTCGACCGCGACGTGGTCGCGCCGGGCGGCGAACAGGGCGGCCTCGTTGACAAGCAGCGCGAGGTCGGCTCCCGTGGCGCCGGGCGTCGACGACGCGATCTGCTCCAGGTCGGTGCCCGGGTCCAGCGGCACCGAGCGGGTGTGGATCCGCAGGATCTCCACGCGGCCGGCCTTGTCGGGAGGATGCACGGCGATCCGGCGGTCGAAGCGGCCCGGGCGCAACAGCGCCGGGTCGAGGATCTCCGGGCGGTTGGTGGCGGCCAGGACGATGACGTTGGTGCCGGGCTCGAAGCCGTCCATCTCGGTGAGGATCTGGTTGAGCGTCTGCTCGCGCTCGTCGT
>JAWVFY010000438.1:0-5267 GCA_033855575.1 Solirubrobacteraceae bacterium | reverse complement strand
GAGGGCTGGTGGAACTGGGGCGGGATCGTGCGCCCGGTGACGCTGGTGCCGCAGGGCCGCGTCACGCTCTCCGACCAGGCGGTGCTCACGCGCAGCATCGGCCACGGCAGCGCGCGCATGCTCTTCGATGGCTGGGTGCGCAACCGTTCGACCAGCACGCTGGCGCCGCGCCTGCGGATTGTCCTGCGGCCGCCCGGCGGCGGCGCGGCGATCGTCGTCGGGCACGACGCGGGCTCACTGGCGCCTGGCGCCCAGCGGCGCGTGCGCTTCGGCTTCACCGTCCCCCACCCGCGGCTGTGGGCGCCCGGCCACCCGAGGCTCTACGCCGAGACCGTCGACACCACGGTCGGCGGCCGGGTCGAGCAGCGCGACACCCGCGCCATCGGTGTGCGCACCGTGCGCGTGGTGGGCGACCAGCTCGAGCTCAACGGCCGCCCGGTGCAGCTGCGGGGCGCATCAATCGTCGAGGACGTCCAGGGCCACGGTGCCGCGCTGACCGACGCGGACATGGACGCCATCGTGGCCAAGCTCGTGGCCATCCACGCCAACGTCACCCGCTCACACTTCCTGCTCAACGAGCGCCTCCTCGATCGCCTGGACCGCGCGGGCATCCTGGTCTGGAGCCAGGCGCCGATCTACCACCGCGACCGGTTGCTGGTGACCCCGGCGCAACGAGCGACCGCGCTGTCGACGCTGCGCGGCACGGTCGTCAACGCGCGTTGGCATCCCTCGGTGCTGACCCATTCGGTGGCCAACGAGCTCTCGACCGTGCCTGACACCGTGCCCGGGACGCGCGCCTACCTCGACGCCGCCCGGCGCCTGGTGGCCGACCTCGACCCGACGATCCCCCCGTCGGTCGACATGCTCAGCTACCCGGGCTTCCCGCGCGCTCGGGCCTACGCCCAGTACCCGCTGCTGGGGATCAACTCCTACTTCGGCTGGTACCCGGGCAAGGCGGCCCACCCGGTCGGCAACCTCGCCGGCCTCGGGCCCTACCTCCAGCGGATGCATCACCTCTACCCGGGCTCGGCCCAGGTCGTCACCGAGTTCGGCGCCGAGGCGACCATGAACGGGCCGGCCGACCGCAAGCAGACCTACGCCTTCCAGGCCGACTACGTCAAGGCCAACCTGCAGATCATCTCCAGCGTGCCATCGGTCAGCGGCGCGATCTACTGGACGCTGCAGGAGTTCGCCGTCAAGCCGTTGTGGGACGGCGGCGCCGACCTCCGGTCGATCCGCACGGACTCGATCCACAACAAGGGGCTGATCAGCTACGGCGGCTTCGTCAAGCCCGCCTGGCACGTCGCCGAGCAGGAGTTCGCCGCGACGCCCCTCTACCGGCCCCCGGCCGGACCGCAGCGCCCGGCCGACCCGCTGGGCTGGATCCTCGTCATCCTCGCCCCGCTGGCCATCCTCGCCCTGCTGGTGCTCTCGGCCTGGGCGCTGCGCGACGTCTGGCGCCTCACGCGCCCGCCGGAGGCGCAGGTGCTGTCGCTGCCCCGGCGACGCGCGGCCTGACCCCCGCACCGGCCGGTCAGGGCGTGAACTTGACGGTGATCACGTCGCCGTCGGCCATCTTGTAGTCGCGGCCTTCGAGGCGCAGCGTCCCGCGGTCGCGAGCGCCGGCGTAGCCACCGGCGGCGACCAGCGCGTCCCAGCCGATGACCTCGGCGCGGACGAAGCCCTTCTGGATGTCGGAGTGGATCTGGCCCGCCGCGTGCCAGGCGGTCAGGCCGCGGCGCAGATGCCAGGACTGCGCGGGCTTCTCCTCGCCCGCCGTGAAGAACGCGTTGAGCTCCAGGAGCTCGAAGGCGCCCCGCACCACCCGGCGCAGCCCGGACTCCGAGCCCCCGAGGTCGGCGCGCATCGCGGTGGCGTCCTCGTCGTCGAGCTCGGACAGCTCGGCCTCCAGGCGCGAGCTGACGGCGACGGCGACCGCCCCGTGGGCAGCGGCGTGCGCGGCGATCGCCGCCGGCACCTCCTCCTCGCCCTCGTCGACGTTGGCCACGAACAGCACGGGCTTGGCGGTCAGGGAGCCGAGGTCGCGCGCGGCGTTGGGCGCCGCCTCGGGCACGGGGACGGTGCGCACGGCCCGGCCGGCCTGCAGCGCCTCGATCGCGGCGCGTAGCCATGCCTCCTCGGCGACCGCCGCCCGGTCGCCGCCGCGCGCCTCGCGGACGACGCGCGCGTGGCGCCGCTCGGCCTGCTCGAGGTCGGCGTAGATCAGCTCGGTCTCGATGATGTCGATGTCGCGCAGCGGGTCGACCTCGCCCTCGGGATGGATGACCCCGGCGTCGGTGTGGGCGCGGACGACGTGGACGAGGGCGTCGGTCTCGCGGATGTTGGCCAGGAACTTGTTGCCCAGGCCCTCACCCTCGCTGGCGCCGCGGACCAGCCCGGCGATGTCGTGGAAGTCGATCGTGTCCCACACCAGCTCCGAGGCACCCACCGTCGCGGCCACCTGCTCCATCCGCTCGTCGACGACCGGCACCACCGCGATGTTGGGCTCGATCGTGGTGAACGGGTAGTTGGCCGCCTCGGCGCCCGCCTTCGTCAGCGCGTTGAACAGCGACGACTTGCCTGCGTTGGGGAGCCCGACGATGCCGACCTTCATCGGGCGATCACGGTACCCAGCGCCGCGCCGGCCACGACGTCGCTGGGGTGGTGCACCCGCAGGACCAGGCGCGACAGGGCGAGCGCGACGGCCAGCGGGTAGAGCGACAGCCCGAGCCGCCCGTAGACGCGGGCGCCGCAGAACGACGTGGTTGCATGGGCGCTCGGGAACGAGAGATCCGAGCGCGTCGCGGCGAGCTGGCCGGCAGGGCGCCGGCGCCCGACGAGCAGCTTCAGCAGCTGGTTGACCAGGTAGGACAGCGCCACGCGGCGCGCGCCGGCCAGCCATTCGCTGCGCCGCGCCGGATCCAGCGCGGCGCCGGCCGCACCGATGGCCAGCCAGATCGCGCCGTGCTCGCCCAGCATGGAGAAGCGCTCGATGGCCCGGGTCACGCGCCCACCATAGGTCGCGGCCGTGGCGCCTGGCCGGCTACGACAGGCCGAACCCGACGCGGTGCTCGGACCGGTCGGTCTGCACGTAGACGACGACCGAGAGGTTCACGCGGACGGTGCCGTCCTCGCCCTCGATGTCGTGCCAGCCGCCGTCGGGCAGCGCCTTGAGCAGCTTGTCGAGCTCGGGGGACGCCAGCCGCAGCGCGAGGCCGCCGCCGAAGAACCCCATGGTGACCTTCTCGGTCTTGGTGTCGGCCATCAGTCGGACCCATCTCCTTCGTCGATGTGTGCCCCCGGCTCCACGAGTTCGGTGAGGACGCCGCCGGTGGCGGCCGGATGCAGGAAGGCGACGCGCGAGCCGCGGATGCCGACCCTCGGCTGCTCGTCGATGAGCCGCAGGCCCGCGGCCTTCAGGCGCTCGAGCTCGGCGTCGATGTCGGGCGTCTGGTAGGCGACGTGGTGCAGCCCCGGTCCCCTGCGGGCCAGGAACTTGCCCACGGGCGTGTCGGCCCCCAGCGGGGCCAGGAGCTCGACGTGGTTCTCGCCGACGTCGAGCAGCACGGCCTCGACGCCCTGCTCGGTCACCGTCTCGCGGTGGACGAGCTCGATCGCGAGGTCGCGCTCGTAGAGCGCCAGCGCGGCGTCGATGTCCTCGACGGCCACGCCGATGTGGTCGATCCGGGCCAGCACGCCGAGCAGACTAGCTGCCCCGCGACGTAGCTACAGGGGCTTGGGGAGCGCGGTCGCCGCCGCGACGCGCAGCTGGGGCCGGGGCGTCTCGGCCAGGATGCGGTCGATGTCGGTGCGCTCGAGCACCTCGTGCTCGAGCAGCTGCGCGGCCAGCGCGTCGAGCTCGCGGCGGTGGGCGTCGATGATCGCCTCGGCACGGCGCTGCGCGACGTAGGTCAGCTCGCGCTGCTCGCCGTCGAGCTGGCGCCGCTTGTGCTCCGAGACGATCGTGGTGTCGACGGCGCGCGTCGGGTCTGACCCCATGGCGTACTCGTGGACCATCGAGAACGCGATCTCGGCGACGCGCCGCACGTCGTCGGCGGCGCCGGTGGTGATCGAGCCGAAGACGAGGTGCTCGGCCACACGGCCGCCGAGCAGCATCGTCATGAAGTCGATGAGCTCCTCACGGGTCTTGAGGTAGCGATCCTCGGCGGGCAGGTTCATCGTGTAGCCCAGCGCGCGGCCGCGCGGGACGATCGAGATCTTGTGCAGGCGGTCCACGCTCGGCAGCAGCTCGCTGCACAGCGCGTGGCCGGCCTCGTGGTAGGCGACGACGCGCTTCTCGTGGTCGTTGAGCGCGCGGCGCGACTGCACGCCGGCGATGACCCGCTCGAGCGCGCTGTCGAAGTCGCGCTGCTCGATGGTCGAGGCCCGGCGACGCGCGGCGAAGATCGCCGCCTCGTTGGCGATGTTGGCCAGGTCGGCGCCGGTCAGCCCGCTCGTCTGCTGGGCGACCACACCGAGATCGCAGTTGGCGACGGGCTTGCCCTGCGTGTGGACCTCGAGGATCTTCTCGCGGCCCTTGACGTCGGGCGGCGCGACGAACACCTGGCGGTCGAAGCGGCCGGGGCGCAGCAGCGCGGAGTCGAGCTTCTCGAGCAGGTTCGACGCGGCCATGACGACGATGTCGCCGCGGGCGTCGAAGCCGTCGAGCTCGACCAGCAGCTGGTTGAGCGTCTGCTCGCGCTCACCGGAGATGTCGCTGCCGCGCTTGCCGCCGACGGCGTCGAGCTCGTCGATGAAGATGATCGCCGGCGCGGCCTTGCGCGCCTCGGCGAACAGCCGCCGGATGCGGGCCGCACCCAGGCCGGCGAACATCTCGACGAACGAGGCGGCCGACTGGCTGAAGAACTCGGCCCCCGACTCGTGCGCCACCGCCTTGGCCAACAGCGTCTTGCCCGTGCCGGGCGGGCCGTGCAGCAGCACGCCCTTGGGCACCTTGGCGCCGAGCTTGCGGAAGTGCTTGGGGTCCTTGAGGAACTGCACGACCTCCTGGAGCTCCTCCTTGGCGTCCTCCACGCCGGCGATGTCGTCCCAGCCGATCGGCGACTTGGCCGTCGGGCGGATCTGCTGCGGCTTCGTCCTCGGCATCAGCTTCAGCGTCCGCCAGAAGAAGATGATCACCGCGAACATGAACACGATCGTCGCGACTCCCGACCAGTTGGTCGCGAAGTTCTGGACGTCGAGGACGAAGGAAGCGAGCATCAGTGCAGGTATCGGTTCGCCGCCGCAGACGTTTGAGGGTTCTGGAC
>JAWVFY010000437.1:0-2717 GCA_033855575.1 Solirubrobacteraceae bacterium | reverse complement strand
GCTGGCGGATCCCCCGACGCTGACGCCTTCGCGCGGGCGTTGCCCGACGCGGCCACAGAGACATCTTTGGGCTACTGGTCAGTCAGACGTCCGATCAGGTCTCCTTTCGGCCCGGGCCGTCGACGTGACTGCCCGGGCCGCGCGTAGTCAGACAGGCGGGTCCGGTGGTCGCACCACCGGACCCGCGCTGCGTATTACCGCCAGCCAGTACGATTCGCGTCGCGGCTCACCGCAGCAGCTGCGCGGCGGCCACCAGCATCACTGCGGCCGTCGCGCCGTGGATGGCGTAGGCGGTGAGCTTCGGACCCTGGTACCGCAAGACGATCAGCGCGTCGCCGATCGGCATGACGGCGGCCGAGAGCATGAACCAGCCGAGTACCTGCGGCGTCGCGGCGAGGATCACGGCGATCGCGATGAGTCCCGAGCCGATGTCCCGGACTCCCTTGACGGCGAGATAGGCGTTG
Organism: Solirubrobacteraceae bacterium; assembly: GCA_033855575.1. Lineage (GTDB taxonomy): Bacteria > Actinomycetota > Thermoleophilia > Solirubrobacterales > Solirubrobacteraceae > BP-464. The sequence continues at coordinate 2,253 of JAWVFY010000437.1, read as the reverse complement.
GCGTCGCCGGCCTGCGGTCCGACGGCGACCCCGAAGCCGACGGCGGACGGGCGGGGTACCAGCAGGAAACGGACTCCGATGAAGAAGATGCCGACACCTATGATCCAGGCGATGGCGTAGGCGACGTGGGTGAGGGTCATCGTGCTACCTCCGACAGGACGACGTTGGCGCGGACCCGGCGGATCAGACGGGCGTAACTGGCTCGGCCGATGGTCTTCCAGGCGAGCCGGGCCGGCAGCGGCAGCGCGCCGAGCAGGTCGCGACGCTCGCCCGCGTCGGCGTCCTCGAGCACGGCGCCGAGAAACTGCAGCAGCAGCGGCTTCGGGGTGACCGTCAGGAAGTGCTCGCCCAACGCGCCCCACTCCGCGGTGCTCAGGTACCGCGCGGCCAGCGGCAGCAGGTGCGTCTCCTCATCCTCGAGGTGCTCGAGGACCGCGGCCCGGTGCTCGGTGAGCGTAGCCACCAAGGCGTCGCGGGCGGCCTCGCCGGCCGAGGTCTCCCACGCCGGCAGCGCCCGCATCGCCTCGTCAAGGGTCCGCGCGATGCGTTCGTGCTGGGCCTCCATGCGGACCACCACGTCCGCCTCCAGGTCAACGCGGGCGAGCAGCAACGGCCAGATCAGCTCGTCCTCACCGTGGTGATGGTTGTGCAATCCGAGCCGGTACCACCGGAAATGGTCGGCGAGGATACGGGCGCGCCGTGTGTCGCCGGGAGTCACAGCCGCGATCGCGGTACGCAGCAGCTGTGACTCGCGGCGAAACGCGCGGTGGATAACAACCATGTCATGGGTCTCCGTTGGCACGATGGCCCGCCTTTCGTCGATCCGGCCCAGTTGGCCGGGCTGAGACCAGGCTCGCTTCCGGCGCTTGGAGCCCTCCTGGAACCGGCTTGGAGCCGGGATAGGCTGGGAAGATCATGGTGGGAATTCGGGTGCTCGGACCCGTCGAGGCCGACGTGGATGGGGACGCGGTCCCGTTGGGTGGCCCGCGCCAACGGGCGGTGCTCGCCCGGCTGGTCTCCGCCCGGGGTGAGGCAGTCTCCGTGGACCGGTTGGTCGACGATCTGTGGGGCGGCGAGCCGCCGGTCCAGGCGATCACCTCGCTGCAGGCGTACGTGTCCAACCTGCGCCGGCTGCTGGAACCGGGACGCCCGCCACGGGCACCGGCCCGGATCCTGGTCACCGCGCCGCCCGGGTACGCGGTCACGCTGCCGACCGACGCGCTGGACGCCTGGCGGTTCGAACGCATCGTCGCCGAGGCCGTTTCTGCCACCGGCGATGTTGCCGAGGCGCGTGCCCGGCTTATGGCTGGTTTGTCGCTGTGGCGGGGCGCCGCGTTCGGGGAGTTCACCGACGAACCGTGGGCCGCCGCGGACGTGGCCCGGCTCGACGAGCTGCGGTTGCAGGCCGAGGAGGCGTTGGTCGGCCTGACCCTGCGAGCGGGCGAGGTAGCCGCCGCGGTGCCGGCCGCGGACGCGCTGACCCGGCGGCACCCGCTGCGCGAGGAGGGTTGGCGACTGCTGGCCCTGGCGCTGTGGGGAAGCAACCGACAGGCCGACGCCCTCGACGCGCTACGCCGCGCCCGCCGGGGCCTGGCCGACGAACTCGGCCTCGACCCAGGACCGGACTTGACCGCCCTGGAGGAGGCCATCCTGCGGCAGCACCGTGAGGTGCTGTACGAGGCGATCCGGCCGCCCACCGAGACCGGCCTGCCGCCGGGTTCGCCGTCGCGCCGTCCTTCGGCACCGAAGCCCGGCCCGGACGGGTCACCGTCGCATCGCCCGGAAGGGTCACCGTCGCGCGATGTGGTCGGGCCGTCGCCCAGCCGCCCGGCGGCTGAACTGTTCGTCGGTCGGGTAGACGAGCTGGCCCGGCTGCGCGGCGGCGCCGCCGAGGTGGCCGCGGGGCACGGTTCGCGGATCGCGCTGGTTAGTGGCGAACCGGGGGTCGGGAAGTCCACTCTGCTGGGGCGGTTACGGCGGGAGCTGACGGACCAGGGTTGGCTGTCCGTCGGGGGCCAGTGCCAGGAAGACACAGGGGGCGCGCCGCCGGCCTGGCCGTGGGTATTGGCGCTGCGGTCGCTGGCCACGGTTTCGGTACCGCCGGCGGACGTGGCCGAGCTGCTCGGGTCAGCGGCCTCGGATGGCGAACGGGCGGGCATCGACGCGGCGGCCGGCCGGTTCCGGCTGCACCGCGCCGTGGTGGCCTGGCTGCGCGAGGCAACCCGAGAGCGGCGCCTGGCGATCGTTCTGGAC
>JAWVFY010000436.1:0-4015 GCA_033855575.1 Solirubrobacteraceae bacterium | reverse complement strand
CGCTCCGGCGCAAGGCGCAACGCGAGGTCCAGCGGCAGCGAGCCGCGCAGGTCCGAGCGGTAGCCCGCCGCCTCGATCGCGCGCAGCATCGTCGCGTCGACGAGGCCGCCGCTGTGCGCGCCGGCCGCGGCGACGGCGCGTGCGAAGCGCGCCATCACGTCGCTCACCCGGACCTCGCTCGCCGGATCGGCGTTCAGGCGCGAGAGCTCACTGGTCGGCTCGAAGCGCGTGAAGCGCCGGTGCCAGGCCAGCAGGCGGCGCTCGGCCGTCCGGACGGCGAGCGCCGCGCTCGTGCCCGGCAGGTCGCCGAGGACGTGGACCGTGCACGTCGATCCGAAGCACGCGAAGCTGGCGCTTGCCTCGCTCACGACTGCTGGGTGGTTACGGGCGTCACGGCCGGGCTCGAGGCGGTGGTCACCGCTGAGCTCTGGCTGCCCGAGCTCAGCGTCTGCGCCGTGCTCGCCGAGGTGCTCGCGCGATGGCTGGCGCCGGCGTTGAGCGCCGGGTCGTCGCCGCGCGCCATCTGCACGTAGATGGTGGCGAACATCGCCAGGAAGGCGACGACGGCGACGCACGAGACCCAGACGCGGATGCGGTGGGCGCGGTGGCGCATCGCGGCGAGCCGCCGGCGTCCCTGGGCGCGGGCCTGCAGCTGGGACGCGGAGAGACCTGGTGCTCCGGTGGTGGCCATGTCCGCAGGGTCCCGCCCCGGCCTTACGCCCGGGTCAGCGGCGGCTGGGAAGCTGCTGAGACCGTGCGCGAGGTCGCCAGGCGCGCGAGGACCAGTCCGAGCGCCGGCACGACGACCGCGCCGACCGACACGAGGAACCACGGCACGCCCGCGTCGGTGCCCTCGCCGAGGGCGTGGCCGATGCCGAGTACCCAGGCCAGCAGCGTCCAGCGGTGCAGCCGCTTCCAGCGTGCGAGCCCGATCCTCGCGCGGGCGTAGTAGGAGAGCCCGAGCAGGACCAGCAGCCAGGCGCCGACGATCCCCATCGTGGTCCACAGCGTTCGGTAGGAGGACGCGAAGGGCACGGTGACGCCGGCCAGGTTCATGCCGATGAACCCGTCGCCCAGCAGCGAGAGGCCGTGGACCGCCAGCGCGGCCATGGTGGCCAGCGCGAGCGCCTCGTGGGTGACGCGCAGGTCGGGGGTGCGGCCGCGGACGAAGCGCGCGCTCATGGTCACGCCCACGCCGACCGACGCACTGGCGAGCATCAGCGCGGCGATGCCCGCAGCGCGCGACGTGATCCAGTAGATGTGCGTGGCGGTTGCGGTGCCGAGCATCGTCAACGAGCATCGACCACGAACCTGAGCCCTTGCTCAGAGCGACGTCTTTCCCAGGAACCTCCAAGCATCCGCTCCGATACTGGTGCTATGTCCACCCCTGAACCCGCCCACCGCATCCTCGTCGTCGACGACGAGCCCAACATCGTCGACGTCGTCACGATGGCTCTGCGCTATCAGGGCTTCGCCACGGAGTCGGCGACGACCGGGCGCGAGGCGATCGCCGCCGTCGCGGCCTTTCGCCCGCACCTCATCGTGCTCGACGTCATGCTCCCGGACATGGAGGGCTTCGAGGTCGCCAAGCGCCTGGGCGCCCAGCAGGCGCGCGTGCCGATCGTGTTCCTGACGGCCCGGGACGCGACCGACGACAAGATCCGGGGGCTGACCGTCGGCGGCGACGACTACGTCACCAAGCCGTTCAGCCTCGAGGAGCTGATCGCGCGCGTCCGCACGATCCTGCGCCGCGCCGGTCTCGCCGGGGCGGAGACCAGCCGGCTGGTCTTCGAGGACATCGAGCTCGACGACGACGCGCACGAGGTCACCCGCGGCGACGAGCCGATCGACCTGACCGCGACGGAGTACCGCCTGCTGCGCTACTTCATGCTCAACCCGCGCCGCGCGCTGACGCGGACGCAGCTGCTCGAGCACGTCTGGGACTACGACTTCGGCGGCGACGCCCGCGTCCTCGAGACGTACGTCAGTTACCTGCGCAAGAAGCTCGACGCGCACGGTGCGTCGGTCATCCACACCGTGCGCGGGGTCGGGTACGCGCTGCGCCAGCCCCGCACGTGATCCGTTCGCTGCGCTCCCGGCTGCTGCTCAGCGTCCTGGGGATCGCGGCGTTCGGCCTCGTGCTGCTCGGTGCCGTCACCTACGCCGAGCAGCGATCGTTCCTCTACCAGCGCGTCGACCAGCAGGTGCAACGCGCCCCGGTCGCGGTCGGCCGCGCGCTCTCGGCGCGCGGGATCGGGCCGCCGCCCGGCGACGGCGATCGTGCGCAGGGCGGCGGCCCGGGCCCGGGCCCCGGCGATCTCTCCGACCTGCCGGCGGGCACCTATGGCCAGCTGCGCGACAGCACGGGTCGCGTCCTCGGTGCGGGGCCGCTGGTGCGCTATGGCGCGCCGACCACGGCCCGGCCCAACATCCCGCGCAAGGTCCCCCTCGGCAAGCCGTTCACGGTCAGCGGCGTCAAGGGGGACGCCACGCACTATCGCGTCCTGGCCACGCGCGGCACGGTGTTCGGGGTCACCATCGTCACGGTCGTGGCGGTGCCGCTGCGCGAGGTCGAGCAGAACCTTCACCGGCTGCTGCTCGTCGAGGTACTGGTCATCCTCGGCGTGCTGTTCGCGCTCGGGTTCGTCTCCTGGGCGGTGGTGCGGATCGGCCTGCTGCCGCTCGATCGCATCGGGCACACCGCGGGCGCGATCGCCGGCGGCGACCTCTCCCACCGCGTCGAGGACGCCGACCCGCGGACGGAGGTCGGGCGGCTGGGCCTGTCGCTCAACGCGATGCTCGACCGGCTCGAGGGCGCCTTCTCCGAGCGGCAGGCGAGCGAGGACCGGCTGCGGCGGTTCCTGGCCGACGCGTCGCACGAGCTGCGCACGCCGCTCTCCTCGATCCGCGGCTACGCGGAGCTGTTTCGCATGGGGGCGGCCCGCGAACCGGGAGACCTCGAGCGGTCGATGGCGCGCATCGAGGACGAGGCGGCGCGGATGGGCGTGCTCGTCGAGGACCTGCTCACGCTGGCCCGCCTCGACGAGATCGCCGACGCGCCGCACACCGAGGTCGACCTGGGCGCGCTGGCCCGCGATGCGGTCGACGACGCGCGGGCGACGGCGCCCGACCGCGAGATCGAGCTGCACACCGATGCCGCCGCGCTGGTCTCAGGCGACGCCCACCAGCTTCGCCAGGTGCTCGGCAACCTGGTGCGCAACGCGCTGGTCCACACCCCGCCGGGCACGCGCATCGACGTGAGCACCGGCCGCGAGAACGGGCAGGTGTCGCTCGAGGTCCGCGACCACGGCCCGGGGCTGCCGGTGGGCGCCGACCCCAACGCCGTCTTCGAGCGCTTCTGGCGCTCGGAGGCCGGCCGCGAGCGCGGCAAGGACGGCGCCGGACTGGGTCTGGCGATCGTCGCCGGCATCGTCGAAGCGCACGGCGGGACCGTGCGCGCGAGCAACGCCGAGGGCGGCGGCGCGTCGTTCGTCGTGCGCCTGCCGGCACCGGCCGAATCACTCAGCTAACGCTCCCAGCGACCTCCCAGCACCCGCTGACCCGACTCGCATGCGGGTCGCCGACCCTGGGGACATGGCCGCACTCGCCCTCGTCCCGACCGCGCTCAGCGGTGCCGAGATCGAGGTCGTCGTGCCCGTCTTCAACGAGCAGGCGGTGCTCGAGCGCAGCATTCGGCGGCTGCACCGCTTCCTGACCGACGAGTTCCCGTTCGCGTGGCGGATCGTCATCGCCGACAACGCGAGCACCGACGCGACCCCGGAGATCGCCGCTCGCCTGGCTCGTGCGCTGCCGCAGGTCGTCAACCTCCGCCTGGAGCGCAGGGGGCGGGGCCGGGCCCTGCGTGCCGCGTGGTCAACGAGCCCCGCGCGGGTCGTCTGCTACATGGACGTCGACCTCTCGACCGACCTGCGCGCGCTGCTCCCGCTCGTCGCCCCGCTGCTGTCGGGCCACAGCGACGTCGCCGTCGGCACGCGCCTGGCCCGCGGCAGTCGCG
>JAWVFY010000435.1:0-3252 GCA_033855575.1 Solirubrobacteraceae bacterium | reverse complement strand
GTCTCTGCGGCCTCGTCGCCGCGCTCGTCCTCGCCGCCCCTGCCGGGGCCCGTACGAGCCGCGTGGACACGGTGACCGCGGCCGTCCACAAGACCGGACACTCGGGCCTGGACCTGATCTACAAGGGCACTGTCCACTCCAAGGTCTTCGGCCAGGGCCAGGTGACCGAGTACCTCAGCGGAAACCTTCACGGCCGTTTCGTCATCCGTTACGCCCACGGCGTCGTGCGGGGCACGTCGATCGCCCACGCCCAGGGCGCCGCAGGCGGCGGGGTCGACGTCACCGGCACCTACACGCTGACGGGCGGCAGCGGGCGCTACCGGCAGATCAAGGGCCATGGCACGTTCACGGGGCACAGCAGCCAGAGCCTGCAGAGCGCCACGTTCCGCCAGCACGGGCGCGTCAGCTTCTAGCCGCCTCGACTAGTCAGCGGCGGGCCGGGTCACGAGCGCCGAGAGGATCACCTGCGAGCTGGTGCGCACGACCAGCCCGTCGCGCTGGAGCTCCATGATCAGCCGCTCGAGGTCGCCGTTGTCGGCCGTCCGCACCCGCGCGATCGCGTCGGCCTCGCCGGTGACGCTCCAGGCCTCGACCACCTCGGGATGGCGGCGCAGGGTCTCGGCCACCCGGTCGAGCAGCGTCCCGGGCGCGAAGAACAGCTCGACCAGCGCCTCGGTCGTGGCGCCGAGCGCGGCGTGGTCGACGATCGCCGTGAAGCTCCGGAGGACCCCGTCGCGGCGCAGGCGGTCGACGCGGCGCTTCGCGGCGGGGGCCGACAGCGCGACGCGCGAGGCGAGGTCGTCGTACGTGCGCCTGCCGTCGTCCACCAGCAGCGCAAGAATCTTGCGATCAACGTCGTCCATGCGGCGTATTCTTGCAGCAGAACGCCAGATATCGGTGCCGATGGTGCTTCAGACTGTGGCCATGCGCACGCTCGCCCACATCCTGTTCGACGAGGCCCACTCCGAGGCGTGGACCATCCGGCCCGCGCTGGCCGCGGAGATCAACCCGTCGCACCCCGCTGACTCCTCGTACGCGAGCGGCGCCGAGATCCTCCGCAGCCACGACTTCGCCGTCTCGGCGCACGATGCCGGCCGCCTCGACGCCGATGCCCTGGCCGGCACCGCGGTGCTCGTGATCGCCCATCCGTCCGAGCCGAAGTGGGAGCGCGTCGTGCCCGGCGGCGCCCCCGTCTTCGCGGCGGACGAGCTTGACGCGATCGAGGCGTTCGTGCGCGCCGGCGGGGGGCTGATCGTCCTGGCCGAGGAGGAGCAGGAGAAGTACGGCTCGAACCTCGCCGAGCTGACCGCGCGCTTCGGGATCGCCGTCGACCACGCGGTCGTCCACGACTACGAGCACCACCACCAGGCTCCGAGCTGGGTGCTGGCCGACCTGGTTCGCACGCGTGGCCCGGTCGACCTGCTGGCGCGGGTGCAAGACGTCTGCTTCTACCGGGGCGGGACGCTGACCCCCGGGGTGGGTGGGGACCGTGTCCGGGTGCTCGCCCGCACCGCCCCGACGGCGTCGACGCCCGGCGCGCCGCTGCTGGCGGTCACCGAGCACGGCGCCGGCCGGGTGGTGGTGGCCGCCGACTCCGACCTCTTCGGCGATGACTGCATCGGCGAGCTCGGCCATGCGGACCTGTGGCGAAACCTCGTCCACTGGGCGGCCGGACCCGCGCTCGCGGCCGGCGCGCTCGAGGCGCCGTCCGACGTGGGCAGCGACCCGCACTGGCTCGCGCTCAAGCAGCACACCGACGCGCTGCGGCTGCTCCAGGCGCCCGACGGCGCGCTGGCCGAGGACGCGTCGCGCGACGAGGCGGCCGTGCACGTCGGGGCGATGACCAGCGCGATCGAGGGGCTGGCGCCGCGCTTTCCCGCGGACGCGGAGTACCTCGCCGTGGTCGGCGACGACCTCCGCGGCTGGGCCGCGGGCGGTTTCGCCAAGCCCGACTTCTCGGCCTCGCTGGACGCCTTCCGCCCCGACCGGCACCGCGTCGACGGCGCCGAGCACCTCGTCGTGTTCCCGATGTACCTGCAGAACTCGGGCTCGCGCGACACGCACTTCGAGGCGCTGCTGATCCGGGTGCCGTGGCCCGACTGGATCGCCCGGCTCGAGGCCGGCGCCTACGACAACGCGAAGTTCGTGCCGGTGGAGTTCATCGACCACACCGCGGGCTACGACTCGGAGTCGGCGGTCCTGTTCCCGGAGACGGTCTCGATCGACGGACCCCCGGCCAACCACTTCGGCGCGATCTTCTGTGACCGCGAGGCCGAGCGCTTCCGTCGGGTCAGCAACGAGGCGGCCGCCCTGCTGCGCCTCAACCTCCCGCCCGACGCCGCGGCGCTGCTGGCCAGCGCCCCGATCTCGCGCGACGCCTACATCCTGTGGGACCTCGTCCACGACCGCACCCACAGCCACGGTGACCTGCCGTTCGACCCGTTCATGATCCGCCAGCGGATGCCGTACTGGATGTACTCGCTGGAGGAGCTGCGCTGCGACCTCACGGCGTTCTGCGAGGCCGTCGACCTCGAGCGCGGCGGCTTCTCCTTCGCCCGTCACGCCCAGTACGCGATCCTCTTCGACCGGCTGTTTCGGTTCCCGATCACCGGCAGCCGGGTGCGCAACTACGACGGCCTCGGCGGGCAGCTGCTGTTCGCCTACCTGCACAAGCACGGCCTGGTGCACTGGACCGACAACCAGCTGACGATCGAGTGGGAGCGGGTGGCCGACGGGGTGGGCGCGCTACGCGCGGCGGTCGAGGAGCTCTACCGTGCGGGCATCGACCGCTCCAAGCTCGCCCACTGGCAGGCCGCCCACGACTTCGTGAGCACCTACGTGCCGCCCGCGACCGGCTCGGCCTGGGCCCGCGACGCACGCGACTTCGCCGATGTCGAGGACCCGCGGCCCTACATCGATCTCGTGCTCGACGACGAGTTCCCGCTGTCGATGTTCTACAGCTCGCTGAGGGGCAAGATCGATCTGGCGCACCCGGTGGCGATGTGAGCGACAGGCTCTGCGCCATCGCCGGCGGTGGCAGCCAGGTGGCGACCGACCTGATCGCGCTGCTGGCCGCCGACGGTTGGGAGGTCTCCGCCGTCGACGTCGCCGACTACGACCTCCTGGTGCCCGAGGACGCCGAGCGCTGGGCCGCGTCGCTGCCGCGCGCCGACGCGCTCGTGCACCTGGTCGGCGGCTGGCGCGGTGGTCACCTGATCGACGAGACCCCCGCGCAGGACATCGCGCTGCTCG
>JAWVFY010000434.1:0-3231 GCA_033855575.1 Solirubrobacteraceae bacterium | reverse complement strand
GCGGGATGTGCCCCAGCGCGTGCCACTCCCAGACCACCAGGCCAGTGCGGACGTCGGTCTCCTGGATGATCGCGTCGAGCAGCGGCGAGAGCGCTCCGGCCGCCGTACCCGGGAGGTGCACCAGGACCGGCGCGTAGATGGTGGCGAGCGCGTCGCCGTCCGGGGTCAGCGTGAACTCGTGGAGGTCCATCGCGTAGCCGTTCCCGGTGTGGACGGTGTGGATCGTCCGGTAGGAGCGGTCGGCGATGACGCCCTCGCCGAGGCCGAACGCTGAGGGCGTGACCGTGCCCTGCCACCACGTCATGACGGGGCGACCGTCAAAGCGCTGGAGCCGGAGGTTGGCGGCGACGACCGGGGACGCGAGCTGCTTGAACCACACGAGCCGGCCGCGGCCGTCGACGACCATCGGCCCGCCCGGCCCGACGGGGGAGATCGTCACGGTGTTGTTGCTGCCCGGGTGGACGATCGGGGCGGGCAGCGGCGTCAGGAAGATCGAGCCGGGGAGCGAGGGCGCCGCCCGGAGGACCGTGACGTGAGGCGCCTGCAGCCCGGGCTCGGAGACGTAGTGGTCGAGCTTGTCCGGCTGGATCGTGGCGATCCGCAGCGGTGGCTGCGTGGCGCCCACGTGCGCGACCCCGAACGAGAACCGCACGGGCGCGCGACCGGCGATGCGGACCACGACGGCGACGCGCTCGCCCTCGGTCAGCGGGTTCGACAGGACGAAGCTCGCGCCGCGGCCGTGGGAGTAGGGCAGCAGGCGACCGCTGTGTGCGCCGCTCGTCGCGCCGGTCACCGTGACCGAGGCGATCCGCGCCGGCGAGACCCCGAGGACGCTGATCTGGGTGCGCGGCGACACGTCCGGTGTGCCGGCTGCGGGGGAGATCGCCAGCGGACCGGCCGACGCCGCCGACACCACCGTGGCGAGGACGGTCGCCGTGAGGCCGGCGAGCAGGCGGAGCTTGCGAGCAACGGACATGGACGCCAGCGATTAGAACAGTTGTTGTAACGCGCGTCAATTATAATCGGCAGATGGTGTCCTCCCAGCCGCCCGCAGCTGCTCCCCGGCGTCGCCGCCTCCCCCCCGACGCGCGGCGCGAGCAGATCCTCGACGCCGCCCGCGCCCTCTTTGCGGAGCGGCCGTTCACCGACGTCTCGACCGCCGAGGTCGCCGCCGCCGCCGGCGTCGCGCGGTCGCTGGTCCATCACTACTTCGGCGGCATCCGCCAGCTGTTCCTGACCGTGGCGGCGCAGGGCGGCGAGGCGCTGGCGGACGTGCGCACCGCGGGCCCCGAGACGCCGCTCCCCGAGCGCCTCGCCCACAACGTCGCCGCCGGGCTCGACGTCGTCGCCGAGAACCGCGAGACCTGGATGGCCGTGGTCGGCCACGCCGGAGCGTCCGCCGATCCGCAGATCGCAGCGCTCGTCGCAGCGACCACGGAGGGCAGCATCGAGCAGACGCTGCTGGTCAACCGCGACGTTCTGGCCGACACCCCCGCGACGCGTCTCGTCCTGCGCTGCTTTCACGCGTTCACCACCGAGGCCATCCGCATCTGGCTGGCCGGCGAGGCGACCCGCGAGGAGACCCAAGCCCTGCTCGTCTCGGCCCTCGGCGATCTGCTGCGCCAGACCGTCCCCGCGCTGGAGGCCGAAGCCCTCGCGCCGCCCCACCGCCTACGGTGAACCTGTGGACCACGCCATCTACACGCTGAACATCGTCCGGCCGGAGGGCGTTGACGGCATCGTGGCGCGCCTGCGCGAGCGGCTCGCGGAGCCGGGCGCCCCGTCGGTGGAGATCCACCACTGGCCCGCGGCGCTGCGCTTCACCTCCAAGGCGTGGCGACCGACGCTGGTCGAACGGGTCAACGCGGCGATCGACGCCGACATCGGCCAGGAGGAGCGCGAGCGGCGCTTCCGCGCCTTCTAGCTACTCGAGCCGCGCGCCCCAGTGGGCGACGAGCTGCTGCCCGGGCTCCAGGCGCCGCAGGCCTTCGCCGGAGCGGAAGGCGTTGGGCGCGCAGGTCATGGGCTCGCAGCCCAGGCCGCGGCGGCGGCGATCGGGCGCCAGCGTGTCCCCGGTGTACAGCTCGACGAACGGGTGGGCCTCGTCGACCCACAGCGCTGCGGTCGCCCCGTCGGGGGCGGTCAGCCGCGTCCAGGCGCGGCCGTCGCTGTCGCGGTCCAGGTCGGTGAAGGCGAAGTCGACCGGCTGGGCGCCGAGGCGGCGGGGCTCGCGGAAGTCGAAGTCGGTACCGGCCACGGCCTCCCGGCCGGTGGGCAGCTGGCGCTCAGAATCGGTCAGGATCCGGGTCTCGGCGCGCAGCTGCACGGTGCAGTCGTCGAGCACCGCTCCGGCGCCCGGCGACAGGTAGGGATGCTGGCCAGTCGCGATCGGGCAGGCGCCGTCACCGGCGTTGGCGATCGTCGTCGTGACGGTCAGGCCGCCGTCGCCGAGCGCGTAGGCGACGCGGACGTCGAGCGTGTGCGGGTAGCCCGGCAGCGGGTGCAGCCGGGTGGCCATCACGACGCGGGCCGGCTCGCGCTGCACCGCCTCCCAGTTGCGCCAGCGCAGGAAGCCGTGGATGGCGTTGTGCTTGTCCGGCTCGGTCAGATCGACCTGGCGACGCTCGCCCTCGAACTCGTAGACGCCGTCCTGCAGCCGGTTGGGCCACGGGATCAGCGGGGCGCCGTGCGCGCCGTCGCAGATCGCCTCGATCGGGTAGGGATCGAGGACGTCCCGATCGGCGAGCGCGTAGGCGCGGATGCCGCCGCCGACCTCGACGATCGTCGCTCGCTGCTCGCCGAGGACGATCTCGTGCTGGGCGCCGGACGGGTCGGGAGCCATGCCTTCTGACGCTACCCGACGGTGCTCGGGTGCAACGGCTGAGAACCCCCTGAGCCCGCGGGTTCTCGCAAGTCTTCCGGCCCGAGGGCGTTCTGGAGGACATGCGCAGCCGCCCCCTCCTGCTCTGTGGGCTCGCGCTCGTCCTGGGTGCAGCAGGACCTGCGGCGGCGCAGGACCTCACCCCCCTGGTGCACCCGCTCTCGGGCTCGCTGGGCGCGGGCTTCCCGACCGTCGGCGCCTTTCAGCCGTTCGGGATGGTGGCGTTCGGGCCTGACACCGGCCTGCCCGGCGGCGAGGATCCGGTCGACTACACGGGCTACGCCTTCCAGGACCCCGAGATCCGCGGCTTCAGCCTCACGCACTTCAGCGGTGCGGGGATCCACATCGGC
>JAWVFY010000433.1:0-14559 GCA_033855575.1 Solirubrobacteraceae bacterium | reverse complement strand
GCAGGTACGCGGCGCCGAGCACGCCGTCGAGGGACATCAGCGGGAACAGCTCGAGCGCCTCCTGCGCGGACACGAGCTCGAGCGGCAGGCCGAACGTCTGCGCCCATGCCGCCTGGCGCGCCAGCTCCTCCATCCGCTCGGGCGTCGAGGCCAGCCGCAGCGAGCCGACCTCCATCCACCCCGGCACCTTCCGGTAGAGGTCGACCGAGTGCATCATCATCTTCGTCAGCGACACGCTCGAGCGCAGCTGCCCGACCAGCCCCGCCGAGTGAAACGTCGACCCGCTGGTCAGCTCGGCGCGGTCGACGAGCACGACGTCGCGCTCGCCCAGCTGGGCGAGGTGGTAGGCGATCGACGCGCCCCCCACCCCACCGCCGACGATGACGATGCGCGCGCGATCCGGCAGCTCACGCGGCCGGACCATCGAGCCACTCCTCCCAGTCGGACTCGAGCATCAGGCCGAGGTGCTCCTCGGCGTAGCCGGCGAAGTCGAAGTCGATGTCGCTGAGCACCTGCTGCACGACGCCCCACATCCCCTCGCGGTACTCGGCCGCCGCCCGCTGAAGCCGGACGCGCGCGATGTCGGGCTCGTCGCAATGGCCGAGATACGCGGTGACCAGCTCGACGTCGTCGGTCACGTCGAAGCCGTTCATGGCCGAGAGGTTGCCGAGGTCGAAGTACGGATCGCCCATGCCCGCGTACTCCCAGTCGATGATCCACAGCTGCTCCCCGTCGTCGATCAGGTTGGCGGGCAGCAGGTCGTTGTGGCACATCGCCGGCTTGAAGGGCGGCAGCGCCGCCTCGATCCGCCGCGCCGCCGCGGCCGCCGCGTCGCAGCCGGGGGGCAACGCGCCGCTGCGCTCCAGCGTCAGCTCGCGGTAGCGCTCGCCGATCCGGAACGGTGAGAACGTGGCGTGCAGGTGCCCGGCACCGTGGACCGTGTGCAGCGCCCGCGCCACGCGGCCGATGTCCTCGCGCACGTCGACCGGCTCGAGGCCGTGGCCCTCGACGAACGCGGTCACCAGGCAGCCGTCCTCGAGCAGCACCGCGGTGACCGGCGGGCCGACCCCGGCGGCATGCGCGGCTGCGGCGGCCGCCCGCTCGGCCTCGCGGTCGATGCCCAGGAGCTCGGTGTCGAGGCCGCACATGCGGACGACGTGATCCTGACCGCCGAAACGCACCCGGTAGTTGCGGTTGGTGATCCCGTCCCGGAGCGCCTGCGGCTCGCCATCCATCGGACCGAGCAATGTCTCGAGCTGGCGCAGGACTTCGTCCATCCTGGTCGGACGCTATCCGCGACGGCACGGCTTGCGGGAAAAGGTCTAGCGCGAGTACGTTCTCACGCATGGACCTCGCCGAGCTCAGCACCGCCGTTGACCGGGGAGAGATCGACACGGTCCTGCTCGCGCTGACCGACATGCAGGGCCGGTTGCAGGGCAAGCGCTTTCACGCCCGCCACTTCCTCGACGCGATCGCCGACCACGCCGCCGAGGCCTGCAACTACCTCATGGCGGTCGACGTGGAGATGGCCACGGTCGACGGCTACGCCATGGCGTCCTGGGACCGCGGCTACGGCGACTTCGCGATGACGCCGGACCTCGGCACGCTCCGGCCGGTGCCGTGGCAGGAGGGCACCGCGATGTGCCTGGCCGACCTGGCCTGGGGCGACGGTTCGGACGTCGCCGCCTCGCCGCGCCAGGTCCTGCGCCGCCAGCTCACGCGGCTGGCCGAGCGCGGGTGGAGCGCCAACGCAGGGACGGAGCTCGAGTTCCAGGTCTTCCGGACCTCCTACGAGGACGCCTGGCGCAGCGGCTACCGCGACCTGGACCCGGCCAACCTCTACAACGTCGACTACTCGCTGCTGGGGACCGCCCGGGTCGAGCCGTTGCTGCGGCGAATCCGCAACGCGATGTACGCGGCCGGGCTGCAGGTCGAGGACTCCAAGGGCGAGTGCAACCTCGGCCAGCACGAGATCAACTTCCACTACCAGGAGGCGCTGCGCACCTGCGACGAGCACGTCATCTACAAGAACGGCGCCAAGGAGATGGCCGCCCAGGACGGGATGTCGATCACGTTCATGGCCAAGTACGACCAGCGTGAGGGCAACTCGTGCCACATCCACCTTTCTCTGGCCGACGGCGACGGCACCAACGTCTTCGCCCACGACGACGTGCTGTTCGACCGCTTCGTCGCCGGGCTGCTCGCCTCGCTGCGCGAGCTGACGCTGCTCCTCGCGCCCAACGTCAACTCCTACAAGCGCTTTGCCACGGGCTCGTTCGCGCCCACCGCCGTGGCGTGGGGCACCGACAACCGCACCTGCTCGCTGCGCGTCGTCGGCCACGGCGCCGGGCGGCGCGTGGAGTGTCGCCTCGGCGGGGCCGACCTCAACCCCTACCTGGCCGTCAGCGCGCTGATCGCCGGCGGCCTGCACGGGATCGACCAGGAGCTCGCGCTCGAGGCGCCGTGCGCCGGCAACGCCTACGTCTCCGATCACCCGCGCGTGCCGTCGACGCTGCGCGACGCCCGCGACCTGTTCGCCGCGAGCGCGCTGGCGCGCGACGCGTTCGGCGAGGAGGTCGTCGAGCACTACCTCAACAACGCCCGGGTGGAGCTGGCCGCGTTCGAGGCCACGGTCACCGACTGGGAACGGGTCCGGGGCTTCGAGCGGCTGTGAGCAGAGCCAGCTCGCTCGAGGTCACCTTCGCACCCGTGCGCTCCCAGACGGCGTTCGAGGAGACGATGGAGCGCATCGGCACCGCGATCAAGCTCGGGGTCCTGGCCCCCGGCGACCGGCTGCCGGCGGAGCGCGAGCTGTGCGGCAAGCTGGAGATCTCGCGCTCGACCCTGCGCCAGGCGCTGACCGCCCTGGTGCAGAGCGGTCATGTCGTCGCCGCGCGGGGCCGCGGCGGCGGCACGTTCGTCGCCGAGCGCCCGCCGCCGCTCGAGCCGCCGTCCGCCGAGCTGCTGCACAACTGGCGCGAGGCCTGCGACACCCGCCTGGCCGTCGAGCTCGGTGTCGCGACGCTGGCCGCGCAGCGCGCCCAACCCGAGCGTCTCGACGACCTGGTCGAGCTCGTTGCCGAGATGGACGACATGGTCGAGGACTTCGGCGCCTACCGGCGGGCCGACGTGCGCTTCCACATCGGGCTGGCCGAGACCACGGGCAGCCACCGGATGGTCGTGCTGGCCACCGAGGCCCAGGCGGCGATGACCGACCTGATCGCCCACATCGCCCACCCCGTCGAGGTGCTCGCCAACGCCAACGCGCAGCACGCGCGGCTCGTGGCGGCGATCCGCGAGCGCGACGCGACCCGCGCAACGGCGGTGATGGCCGAGCACCTGAGGGGCACCGAGCACGTGCTGGCCGGGCTGCTTCCCGAGAGTGGCCCACCGGTCTATTGACTTCCGTCGGGCCTTGGACGTAGGGTCGCCGGCGAAGGCACCGTCTCCACACCTTTTTGAGAGAGAGGCACGGATGAGCGCAGCGGCACCCCCCATCGGGACGATCCCGGACCCGGACGAGCAGCGGCTGGCAGAGCTCGGCTACAAGCAGGATCTCAACCGCAGCTGGAGCGGCTTTCAGAACTTCGCGATCTCGTTCACGATCATCTCGATCCTCGCCGGGTGCTTCACGACCTACGGCCAGGCATGGAACAACGGCGGCCCGGTCGCCATCTCCTGGGGCTGGCCGATCATCTCGGTGTTCATCCTGATCATCGGCTTTTGCATGTCCGAGCTCGTGTCGGCCTACCCGACGGCGGGCGGCATCTACTGGTGGGCGGCCAAGATGGGCGGCCCCGTGTGGGGCTGGTTCACCGGCTGGTTCAACCTGATCGGCCTGATCGCCGTCACGGCGTCGGTCGACTACGGCGCCGCCCTGTTCCTCAACACGGTCTTCGGCGCCTACAAGTTCAACGCGTTCAACGCCCTGGGAAGCGCCACCGCCTTCTACCACGGCACGTTCTTCCTCTTCCTGATCATCCTCGCCTTCCACGTGCTGGTGAACATCGCCGGCAGCCATCTCGTCGCGAGGATCAACGGCGTCTCGGTGTGGTGGCACGTCGCGGGCGTCGCCATCATCATCGGGGCCCTCATCTTCGTGCCCGTGCACCACGAGAGCTTCAAGTTCGTCTTCACCCAGCGCTTCAACAACTCGGGCCTGTTCGGTGGCGGCCACAGCAACATCGGGTTCTGGTTCTACGTGCTGCCGCTCGGGTTCCTGCTCACGCAGTACACGATCACCGGCTATGACTCGTGCGCGCACATCTCCGAGGAGACCCACGGCGCGGCGAACGCCGCGGCGAAGGGCGTGTGGCGCTCGATCTTCTACTCGGCGATCTTCGGCTACGTGCTGCTGCTGGCCATCACGTTCGCCGTGCAGAACGTCGGCGCCGTCAACAAGGACGCGGCGGGTGGGGCGTACGTCTCGGTGTCGATCATCCAGCACGCTCTCACCGGCGGATGGTTCAAGGCGGTGATCATCATCTCCACGGTCGGTCAGATCTTCTGCGGAGCCGCCTGCCTGACCAGTGCGTCGCGCATGTGCTACGCGTTCAGCCGCGACGGCGCCATCCCCGGCTGGCGGTTCTGGAGCAAGCTGAACTCGCGTCGGGTCCCCACCCGCGCGGTCGTCCTGATGGCGGCGCTCGGTGCGATCATCACCGTCCCCGCCTACTTCCCGTCCAACAACGGCGGCGTCTACGTGCCCGTCGCGTTCTACGCCGTGGTGTCGATCTCGGTCATCGGCCTCTACATCGCGTACGTGATCCCGATCTTCCTGCGCTGGAGACAGGGCGCCGCGTTCCAGTCCGGGCCCTGGACCCTCGGCAACAAGTACAAGTGGATGAACCCGATCGCCGTGGCCGAGGTGATCGTCGTCACGCTCGTCTTCATCCTTCCCACCCTGCACTCGGGCGTGCCGTGGAACAACGACTTCACCTGGAAGTCCGTCAACTACGCCCCACTGGTGACCGGGGCGGTGATCCTCTCCGTCACGATCTGGTGGTTCGTGAGCGCGCGCCACACGTTCACCGGCCCGCGACACACGATCCAGGAGCTCGACGCCGAGTTGGGCGAGCTGCCCGGGAGCGAGCCCGCGCCCCAGACGGCAACCTAGGTGGCAGACACGCTCGAGGTCCTCGAGCCCGCGACCGAGCGGGTCCTCGACACGGTCCCGCGCGGCGGCGTCGAAGCGGTCGACGCCGCCGTGGCCCGTGCCAAGGGCGCATACCCGGCCTGGCGCGCGGTCGCGCCGGCCGATCGCGCCGCGTTGCTGCGCCGGCTGGCCGATGCGGTGGCCCACGACCTCGAGGCGCTCGCCGTGCTCGAGGCCCGCAACGCGGGCAAGCCGATCGGCGACGCGCGCGGCGAGATCGGGATGGTCGTCGACGTGTTCCGCTACTACGCCGGGGCGCCCGAGCGATTGCTCGGCGACACGATCCCGATCGCCGGCGGCATGGCCTTCACGGTGCGCGAGCCGCTGGGCGTCGTCGGGCTGATCACCCCGTGGAACTTCCCGCTGGTCATCGCCGCGTGGAAGCTCGGCCCTGCGCTGGCGGCGGGCAACACCGTCGTGCTCAAGCCCGCCGAGCTGACGCCGCTGACCGCGCTGCGCCTCGAGCGGATCGCACTGGAGGCCGGACTGCCCGAGGGCGTGCTCAACGTCGTGGTCGGTCCCGGGTCGGTCTGCGGCCAGCGGATGGTCGAGCACCCCGACATCGCCAAGATCGCCTTCACGGGCTCGACCGAGGTCGGCCGCTCGGTCGCCGCCGGGGCCGCGCAGACCATCAAGCGCGTGACCCTCGAGCTGGGCGGCAAGTCGGCCAACGTGATCTTCGCCGACGCCGATCTCGAGCAGGCCGCGGCGATGGCGCCGCTGGCCGTGTTCGGCAACGCGGGCCAGGACTGTTGCGCGCGCTCGCGGATCCTCGTCGAGCACAGCGCGCTGGACCGCTTCATGGACGCGCTCGAGTCCGAGGTCGAGGCGCTGAGGGTCGGCGACCCGCTCGACGAGGAGACGCAGATGGGGCCACTGATCTCTGCCGGCCAGCGCGAGAGCGTCGCGTCCTACGTGGAGGACGGCTCGCCGGTGGCCATCCGCGGCTCGGCGCCCGACGGCCCCGGCTACTGGTTCCCTCCGACGGTCCTGTGCCCTGTCGACAACGACCACCGGGCCGCGCGCGAGGAGATCTTCGGTCCGGTCGCCGTCGTCATCCCGTTTCGCGACGAAGCCGAGGCGATCCGGATCGCCAACGACACGATCTACGGTCTGTCGGGATCGGTCTGGACCCGTGACGGCGCGCGGGCCATGCGCGTCTCGCGCGCTCTGGAGACGGGCGTGATCAGCGTCAACTCGAACACCTCGGTGCGGGTCAGCACCCCCTTCGGCGGCTTCAAGCAGTCGGGCGTCGGCCGCGAGCTCGGCCCCCACGCCCTCGACCACTACACGGAGGTAAAGACGATCTCATGGGCCGTCTAGAACACAAGGTCTGCGTCATCACGGGGGCGTCGGGGGGCATCGGCGCCGCCACGGTGGAGGCCTTCCAGCGCGAGGGGGCCACGGTCGTCGGCGTCGACCATCTCGAGGGCGCGCCCGGCGACCTCTCGCTGCAGGTCGACGTCACCGACGAGGCGGCGATCCAGGCGATGTACGCGCGCACGCGCGAGGAGCTCGGCCGGATCGACGTCCTCTTCAACAACGCCGGGATCTCGCCCGACGACGACGCATCCGTGCTCGACACGACGCTCGAGGCGTGGCAACGCGTCCAGCGCGTCAACCTCGAGTCGGTCTTCCTGTGCTGCAAGTACGGCATCCCCCACCTGCTCGACGGCGGCGGCGGCTCGGTGATCAACACGGCGTCGTTCGTGGCGGTCATGGGCGCCGCGACCTCCCAGATCTCCTACACGGCATCCAAGGGCGGCGTGCTGGCACTGACGCGCGAGCTCGGCGTCGAGTTCGCGCGCCGCGGCGTGCGGGTCAACGCGCTCTGCCCCGGACCGGTGGCGACGCCGCTGCTGATGGAGCTCTTCGCCAAGGATCCCGAGAAGGCGGCACGCCGCTACGTCCACATCCCGATGGGCCGCTTCGGCAGGCCGGAGGAGATCGCCAACGGCGTGGTCTTCCTGGCCTCCGACGAGTCGTCGTTCATGACCGCCTCGACGTTCCTGATCGACGGCGGGATCGCCGGCGCGTACGTGACGCCGGAGTGATCCGCCGGTGGTGGCGGGTCGGTCAGGCCGGGTGGCCCGCCCGCTTCCCCGTCGCGCAGTTTCCCAACGCCCAGCTCGCCGTGGGGCTGATCGGAGTGCTGGTCGGCCGGCTGACCGACGGTCGCGCTCACGACGACGCCGTGGCCGTCGGCTACCTCGGCCTGGGCGCCTGGGCGGCCGACGAGCTGCTCCGCGGCGTCAACTGGTTTCGCCGGGCGCTCGGGCTCGCGGCGCTGGTCGTCCTCGCGCTGCGGCTCGCGTCGGCGCTCCACCACGGTTGAGCGTCCTGCCCTGGTGGGGTGCTGCCCCACTCAGGCAGGACGACCTGTTGGTTCAGGGAACGAGCGGCCGGGAGTCGTAGCCCGCGCCGGCGAGCGCATCGAGCACGCGCTGGGCGTGATCGCGCCCGCGCGTCTCGAGCACCAGCTGGACCCCGGTCTCGCGAACGTGCAGGTCGACGCCCTCGCGGACGTGCTGGACCTCGACGAGGTTGGCGCCCTGCTCGCCGAGCAGCGCCAGCAGGCGCGCCATCGAGCCCGGCCGGTCCGAGACCTTGGTGAACAGCGCCAGCCGCCGTCCGGCCAGCGTCTCGTGGCGGCGGGCGACCTCGGCCAACAGCCCGGCATCGACGTTGCCGCCGCTGAGGACCACCACCGTCGTGCCGCCGGCGGCCGCCGGCGTCAGGCCGCCGAGCAGCGCCGCGACCCCGACCGCGCCGGCGCCCTCGACCACGAGCTTGGCCTTCTCCATCAGCAGCACGATCGCCTCGGCGATGTCGTCCTCCGGGACGACCACGAGCTCGTCGACCCACTCGCCCAGCAACCGGCCGGTCAGCTCGCCGATGTGCTTGACGGCGATGCCGTCGGCGATCGACATCGGTGCGTCGACCTGTACACCGACGACCTCGACCTCCGGCCGCGCGGCCTTCACCGCGATCGCGACGCCGCTGGCCAGCCCACCGCCGCCCACCGGGATGACGACCTTCGCCAGGTCGGGCACGTCCTCCAGCAGCTCAAGCCCCAGCGTTCCCTGACCGGCGATCACGTCGGGGTCGTCGAACGGGTGGACGAACGCCATCCCCGACTCCTCGGCGCGGGCCCGCGCGGCGATCAGGCAGTCGTCGACGCTCTCGCCGTGGGCGATGACCGTCGCCCCCAGCGCCTCCGTGCCCTCGACCTTGGCGATGGGCGCGCCGTGGGGCATGAAGACCACGCAGGGAACCCCACGGGCCTGTGCGGCCAGGGCCAGCGCCTGCGCGTGGTTGCCGGCACTGGCGGCGACCACACCGCGCGCGCAGCCCCGCTCCCCCAGCGCCGCGAGCTTGTTCAGCGCGCCGCGGATCTTGAACGAGCCCGTGCGCTGCAGGCTCTCGGCCTTCAGCACGACCTCGCCGCCGCAGCGCTCGCTCAGCGTCGCGCTCGGGAGCACCGGGGTGTGCCGGGCGACGTCGGCGATCGCGGCGCGGGCACGCTGCGAGTCGGCCGCGGTCGGTCCCTCCATCAGCCCTCGAGCGCGACGATGGCGTCGATCTCGACGTCGACCCCACGGGGAAGCGCCGCGACGGCGATCGCCACGCGTGCCGGAGGCTCGTCGTCGAAGAACGTGGCGTAGACGTCGTTGACCTCCGCGAACGACGCCATGTCGGTCAGCCAGACGGTGACCCGGACGGCCCGGTCAAGCCGGGCGCCGGCAGCCTCGCACACCACCTGCAGGTTGGTCAGGCACTGGCGCGCCTGGTCGGCCGCCGAGCCGGCCACGAGCTCGCCGCTGGCCGGGTCGAGCGGGATCTGCCCCGAGCAGAACAGCAGCCCGCCGGAGCGCACGGCATGGCTGTAGGGGCCGAGCGCGGCAGGCGCGCCGTCGGCGTGGACGCTCTCGCGGTCGGCGGGCATGCGGCGAGGCTACCGTGGGCGCCGTGGCCAATGCGCTCGCGCACGAGACCTCGCCGTATCTCCTCCAGCACGCCGAGAACCCGGTCGACTGGCTGCCGTGGGGCCCCGAGGCGCTGCGCCGCGCCCGCGAGCAGGACAAGCCGCTGCTGGTCTCGATCGGCTACAGCGCGTGCCACTGGTGTCACGTGATGGAGCGCGAGTGCTTCGAGCAGCCCGAGATCGCCGCGGTGATGAACGAGCACTTCGTACCGGTCAAGGTCGACCGCGAGGAGCGTCCCGACGTCGACGCCATCTACATGGAGGCCGTGCAGGCGATGACGGGGCAGGGCGGCTGGCCGCTCAACGTCTTCCTGACACCCGAGCAGGTGCCGTTCTTCGGCGGGACGTACTTCCCTCCCGAGCCCCGCCACGGCATGCCCAGCTGGCCGCAGATCCTTGGCGCCGTCGCCGACGCCTGGGCCACCAAGCGCGACGACATCCGCGCCCAGGGCGAGAAGATCGCGCCGCGTCTCGCCGGCGCAGCCGCACTCGAGCCGTCGGCCGAGCCGATGACGCAGGCGGCGCTCGACGCCGCGACGGCGCAGCTGCGGATCTCCTACGACGCGCAGTGGGGCGGCTGGGGCGGCGCCCCGAAGTTCCCCGCGGCCTCGACCATCGAGTTCCTGCTGGCGAGGGGCGAGACCGACATGTCGCTGAGCACGCTGCGCCAGATGGCCCGCGGCGGGATCTTCGACCAGGTGGGTGGCGGCTTCGCGCGCTATGCCGTCGACCGCACGTGGACGGTTCCCCACTTCGAGAAGATGCTCTACGACAACGCGCTGCTGGCCCGCGCCTACCTGCATGGCTGGCTGGTCAGCGGCGACGAGGTCCTGCACCGGACGGCCACCGAGACGCTGGACTTCATGCTCCGCGAGCTGCGCGGGCCCGAGGGCGGGTTCCTCAGCGCGCTGGACGCGGACTCCGAGGGCGTCGAGGGCCGCTTCTACGTGTGGTCGCTCACCGAGCTCGAGGACGTGCTGCGCGAGGACGCAGACGCAGCGATCCGCTGGTTCGGCGCCACCATGCGTGGCAACTGGGAGGGCACCAACGTCCTCGAGGCACGCGGCCCCGAGCCGCCCGCCGAGCAGCGCGAGCGCATCCGCTCGGCGCTCCTGCACGCCCGGGCCGCCAGG
Organism: Solirubrobacteraceae bacterium; assembly: GCA_033855575.1. Taxonomy (GTDB): domain Bacteria; phylum Actinomycetota; class Thermoleophilia; order Solirubrobacterales; family Solirubrobacteraceae; genus BP-464. Next base: position 4,286 of record JAWVFY010000433.1, on the reverse strand, counting down.
GTGCGCCCCGGGCTCGACGACAAGCGCCTGACGGCCTGGAACGCCCTGGCCATCGCCGCGCTGGCCGACGCCGGCGCGGTCCTGGAGCGCGAGGACTACCTCGACGCCGCGCGTGCCGCCGCGGACTTCCTCCTGCGCGAGCTGCACGGCGACGACGGCCGGCTGCTGCGCACCTGGAAGGACGGCCGCGGCCGCCTCGACGCCTACCTCGAGGACCACGCGTTCCTGCTCGAGGCGCTGCTCGTCCTCTACGAGGCGACGTTCGAGCCGCGCTGGTTCGCCGAGGCCCGCGCGCTGGCCGACGCCATCCTCGATCGCTTCGCCGACCCCGAGCGCGGCGGGTTCTTCTCCACCGCGGCCGACCACGAGGCGCTGGTCGCCCGCCGCAAGGACCTCGAGGACGCGCCGATCCCGGCGGGCGCGTCGAGCGCCGCCCTCGGGCTGCTGCGCCTCGCCGCGCTGACGGGGGAGCATGCCTACGAGCAGGCAGCGGTCGGCCACCTGCGGTTGTTGCACGAGATCGCCCCGCGGCACCCCACCGCCTTCGGGCACCTCCTGCGCGCGCTGGACTTCAACCTGTCACCCACCCTCGAGGTGGCGCTCGCCGGCGACGACACCGCCGCGCTGGCCCGCGTCGTCCGCGGCGCGCTGCGGCCCCACGTGGTGCTCGCGGGCGGTGCGCCGGACGGGGTGGCGCTGCTCGAGGGCCGCACGCCGGTCGACGGCCGCCCCGCGGCGTACGTCTGCGAGCACTTCGCCTGCCGGCGCCCCGTGACCGAGCCCGGCGAGCTGGCCACCGCGCTTGGCGATCGGACCGCCAGCCACTAGGTTGCGCGCGTGAACACCACCGCGCAGGGCATCGCCGCCGACGAGGACACCACGCAGCTGGCGGTCCAGGAGAAGGCGAAGCTGGTGCGCTCGCTGCGCCGCATCGACATGATCGGCTTCACCGTCTGCGCGTTCGTCGGCCTCGACACGCTCGGCACCGTCGCATCGAGCGGCTGGCAGGGCTTCACGTGGCTTCTCGTGCTCGCCGTGCTGTTCGTCCTCCCCTACGCCCTGCTGATGTCGGAGGTCGGGAGCGCGTTCACCCACGAGGGCGGCCCGTACGAGTGGGTCAAGCTGGCGTTCGGCCGCGTCCACGGGGCGATCGCCTCCGTCCTCTACTGGGTCACCAACCCGCTCTGGGTGGGCGGCTCGCTGGCGTTCATCGCGACGGATGCGTGGCGGGCCAACATCTTCGGCGTCGGCCGCGGCAACGCCGGCGACTACCTCTTCAAGTTCCTGTTCATCTGGCTGTCGATCGGCGTCGCCATCGTCTCGCTGCGCCGGGGCAAGTGGATCCCGAACGTGGGCGCCGCGATGCGCGTCGTGGTGCTGGGCTTCTTCTCGATCACCGTCGTCGTCTACGGAATCAAGCACGGCGTCCACGGGCCGCCGCTCAGTGGCCTGAAGCCCACCGGCGCGGTGTTCCTGGCCCTCGTGCCGCTGCTGCTGTTCAACTACGTGGGCTTCGAGCTGCAGAACGGAGCCGCCGAGGAGATGACCGACCCGCAGCGCGACGTGCCGATCTCGGTGCTGCGCAGCGCGGTGATCGGCGTGCTCCTCTACGCGATCCCGGTCGCGGGGATCATCATCGTGCTGCCGGCCAAGGCGATCACCGGCATCGGCGGGTTCATCGACGCGGTGACGACGGTCTTCAGCGTCTACGGCGGCGCCGCCCACACGATGCTGGTGATCATGACGCTGTGCTTCGTCGGCACCCTGCTGACCTCGGGAGCGGTGTGGATGATCGGCTCGGACCGCATCCAGGCGGTCTCGGCGCAGGACGGCTCGTTCCCCGGGTTCTTCGGCGTGTTCAACCGCCGGTTCGGCACCCCGGTGCGCGTCAACGTCATGTCGGGCGTCGTCTCGACGATCTTCATGGTCGTGGCGATCGCCGCCTTCCACGGCGGCTCGGACGCCACCTTCCAGGTCGTGCTGGACATCGCCATCTCGACGACGCTGATCTCCTACCTGTGGATCTTCCCGGCGGTCATCAAGCTGCGCTACACGCACCCCGGCGTCGGCCGGCCCTACCGCTTCCCCGGCGGAACGCTCGGGCTCTGGATCGGCGGCGTCCTGACCACGTTCTGGGTCGCGGTGGGCAGCTGGGTCGCGGTCTTCCCCGGGACCCTGGAGCGCCTGTTCGGCATCTCCTATGACTTCAAGAGCAGCTGGGGCGTCAGCCGCGCCCGCTTCGAGGCGCTGACGCTCGGCACCCTCGGCGTGATCCTCGTGATCGCGCTGGTCGGGTACTGGCTCGGCCGACCGGTCCGCCAGCAGCGGGCGGTGGTTCCGCTGGAGTCGCCCGCCGGCTGACCGCTATGCCGCGGCGGCGGCGATCGCCTCGAGCTCGTCCTGGTCGAGGTGCAGGTCCGCGGCGGCGGCGTTCTCCTCGAGGTGCTCGACGGAGCCCGTGCCGGGGATCGGCAGCATCACCGGCGAGCGGGCCAGCAGCCACGCCAGCGCGACCTGGCCCGGCGTGGCGTCGTGGCGCTGCGCGGCCTCGGCCACCGGGCCGCCCGGCTCGGCGAGCTGGCCCGCCGCGAGCGGGTACCACGGGATGAAGCCGATGCCCTGCTCGGTGCAGTAGTCCAGCACGTCCTCGGACTGCCGGTTGGCCAGGTTGTAGAGGTTCTGCACGGTGGCGACCTCGAAGACCTCCTGGGCGGCCTTGATCTCCTCCACCGAGACCTCCGAGAGGCCGAGGTGGCGGACCTTGCCCTCGTCCTGGAGCGCCTTGAGCTCGCCGAACTGCTCCTCGCGGGGCACCCGGGGATCGATCCGGTGGAGCTGCCAGAGGTCGAGCGTCTCGACGCCCAGGCGCCGCAGGCTCATCAGGCAGCACTGGCGCAGGTACTCACGCCGGCCGAGCGGCGCCCACTCGTTGGGGCCGCTGCGCGTGAGGCCGGCCTTGGTGGCCACGCGGATGTCCCCGTAGGGATGCAGGGCCTCGTGGATGAGATCCTCGGAGACGTAGGGGCCGTAGGAGTCGGCGGTGTCGATGAAGTCGATGCCGAGCTCACGCAGGCGTCGCAGCACCGCGATCGCCCTGTCGTGGTCGGGCGGCGGGCCCCAGATCCCGTTGCCGGTGATCCGCATGGCGCCGAAGCCCAGGCGACGGACCTCAAGGTCGCCGCCGATGCTGAAGGTGCTCTGTGTTATCGCGTCGGGCATGTCCCGAGGCTACCCCCGGGAGGGCCGGTCTAGAGCACGGGCAGGTAGCGGTCGAGCTCCCACTGCGTGACCTGCACGCGGTAGTCCTCCCACTCGCGCCGCTTGATCTCGACGAAGCGGTTGAACATGTGCTCGCCCAGCGTCCGCAGCACCAGCTCGGACTCCGCGGTGATCTCGATGGCCTCGCCGAGCGTCTCGGGCAGCTGCTCGATGCCCAGCCGGCGGCGCTCGTCGGGCGCCAGGTGATACAGGTTCTTCTCCATCGGCTCGGGCAGCTCGTAGCCCTTCTCGATCCCCTCGAGGCCGGCCTGCAGCAGCGCGGCGAAGGTCAGGTAGGGGTTGCACGCCGGATCGGGGCAGCGCAGCTCCATCCGCGTCGCCTGCTCCTTGCCCGGGTGATAGAGCGGCACCCGCACCAGCGCGCTGCGATTGCGCCGGCTCCAGGCCAGGTAGACCGGCGCCTCGTAGCCGGGCACGAGGCGCTTGTAGGAGTTGACCCACTGGGCGAAGATCGAGCTGATCTCGCGCGCATGGCGCAGCTGGCCGGCGATGAACGCCTTGCCGACGTCCGAGAGGAAGTAGGTGTCGCTCTCGTCGTAGAAGGCGTTGCGGCCCTCGCGGAACAGCGACATGTGGGTGTGCATCCCCGAGCCGTTCTCGCCGAACAGCGGCTTGGGCATGAACGTCGCATGCCAGCCGTACTTCATGGCGAACTCCTTGACCGTGATCCGGTAGGTCATGCAGTCGTCGGCCATCTTCAGCGCGGGCGCGTAGCGCATGTCGACCTCGTGCTGGCTGGGGCCGACCTCGTGGTGGGAGTACTCGACGTGGATGCCGAGCTGCTCGAGCGCGAGCACGGTCTCACGCCGCACGTCGGAGCCGGCGTCGAGCGTGGTGAGGTCGAAGTAGCCGCCCTCGTCAAGGACCTCCGTGCCGTTCTTGTCCTTGAACAGGAAGTACTCGAGCTCGGGACCGACGTTGAAGGTCTCGAACCCCATCGCCTCCATCCGCTCCAGCGCGCGGCGCAGGACGTAGCGCGGATCGCCCTCGTAGGGGTCGCGCTCGGG
>JAWVFY010000432.1:0-4945 GCA_033855575.1 Solirubrobacteraceae bacterium | reverse complement strand
CCGTGGCAGGAACAGCGCTACTGGGGCGACTGAGCGTGGCGCGGACGCCGGTCGCGTGGCGGCTGGCGACCGTGCGCGAGAGCGTCGACGAGACCGCCCGCACCCGAACCATCCGCCTCGACGCGCCCGACTGGCCCGGGCACGTGGCGGGCCAGCACGTCGACGTGCGGCTGACGGCGGAGGACGGTTACCAGACCGAGCGCTCCTACTCGATCGCGTCGGCCCCGGAGGACGCCCGCCTGGCCCTCACGGTCGAGCGCATCGACGACGGCGAGGTCTCGCCCTACCTCGTCGACGAGCTGCGGCCCGGCGACGAGCTCGAGCTCCGTGGGCCGATCGGCGGCTACTTCGCCTGGCGGGTGGCCGACGGTGGGCCGCTGCTGCTGCTCGCCGGCGGTTCGGGGATCGTGCCGATCATGGCGATGCTGCGCCACCGGGCGGCCCAGGGCAGCAGCGTCGACACGCGCGTCGTGGTCTCCGCGCGTTCGCTGCGCGACCTCATCTACCGCGACGAGCTGGCGGCGCTGGGCGGCGGCGCGGGGCTGGCCGTCCACGTGACCCTGACCCGCGAGCAGCCCGAGGGCTGGACCGGGCTCGCGGGGCGCATCGACGCCGACATGCTCGCGACCGTGGGCCCGCCACCGGGAGACGCGCCGCTGGTCTTCGTCTGCGGGCCGACCGCGTTCGTCGAGCGAGCGGCGGACCTGCTGGTCGAGCGCGGTCACCGGCCATCGGCGATCCGGGCCGAGCGCTTCGGCCCGACGGGAGGATGAGATGACCGACCATCTGCTCTGGGTCGACGGCAACCCGCTCGCCGGTGCGCTCGGCGAGGCGCTCGGCGGCGAGATGACATCGGTCCCCCGCGGGTGTCAGTCCTGTGGCCAGGTCCACCCGATCGGCGCGCATCGTGCGTACCGCGGCGCGGGCGTGGTGTTGCGCTGCCCGAACTGCGGCGACGTCGCGCTGCGGCTCGTCCAGCGCGACGACCGCATGGTCCTCAGCCTGGCCGGGACGTGGCAGCTGGAGATGCCTCAGCCTCAGCCGAGGTAGCGCTCGACGGTCCCCGCGTCGCGCATCTGCGCGTCGGCCGGGTCCTGCCCGGCGTCGCGCAGCGCCCGGCGCTGGCGTAGGTAGTCCCACAGCTGGTCGAGCTCGACCTTGATGGCCTCCAGCCGCTGCGCGTCTTCGGCCAGCCGCTCGTCGGACTTGGCGTCGGCGGCGTCGCCCTCGTCGTGGCGCAGGCGACGCTCCTCCTCCTCGAGGGCATCGATGCGCGCCTGGATCTGCTCGTCACTGCGTGGCTCGGACATGGCGCTGACGCTACACCGTGTGCTCGGCCTGGAGCTTCTCGAGCTGCTCCGGGCTCGGGCACCAGTTCGACGCGAAGCCCGCGATGTCCCAGTCGGCGAGGGTCGCGCCCGCCTCGTAGGCGCTCTGGCAGAACGCGAGCACCGTCGCCCGGGGGTCCTCGGCGGTGCGCACCGTCTCGTAGGGGAGGATGGCCAGCGAGCCCGAGCCCGAGGCGCTCCACTCACCGATCGACAGCGGCTGGTCGCGCAGTCCCTCGGGTTCGGGGGCGGCGTAGGAGTAGTAGGCGGCGTCGCCGACGTTGTCGTCGCCGGCCCAGAACCCGAACGAGATGACCTCGTGCGAGTAGGCCTCCTGCGTCACGGGGTCGGCTTCGATCGGGGCGGCCGGCCGGCCCGAGAACCGGGTGACCGCCAGATCGAGCCCGTGCCAGAAGAGGTGCACGGGGCTCGTCTTGCCGCAGAACCAGCCGCTGAACTCCTCGAAGACGGAGTCCGACCAGTCCAGGATCCGGCCGAACCGGGTGATGGCGTCTCGATCCCAGGATGCGTGCTCGACGTCCTGCGGGAACGGGGTGGTCATCGGCACGCCGAAGGGCTCCTCCCTGATCTCGACGTCGACGCCCAGGTCGCCGAGCAGCGCGTGGAGACGGGCGTCGAACTCGGCGACCGGCCGGCCGCTCCCGAGGGCGAAGGAGCTCGTGCGGCCGTCGGCCGTCCGGACGACCAGGGCGTGGTCGACGAAGTCGAAGGCGATCTCGAACGTCGTGTCGCCGCGATGCAGGCGCCGGGTCGTCAGGCCGCGGACGTCGACGTAGAGCGGGACGTTCCACCAGTGGTTGCGCGGCGCCGTCGTCGCCAGCCGGACCTTGCCGACGATCTGGCAGTAGAGGTGCAGCGTGTCCCGCGTCGCCCGCCAGTCGGCGAGATGGAGTTCCGGCAGGGCCACGGTGCTCATCGCGGCCGCCGATGCTACGCCGAAACCAGGCGCGCGCGCGTGAGCGCCACGGCGACCGCCTTGGAGAGCGTGTCGATGTCGTAGGCGCCGTAGTGGCGCTGCCCGTTGATGAAGAACGTCGGGGTGCCCGAGACCCCGCTGAGGTCCGCGCTGTCGACGTCGTCGGCGATGTGGGCGGCGCCGGCGTGGTCCTGCAGGTCGCGGGCGAACCGCTCGACATCGAGCCCGAGGCGCTCGGCGTAGTGCGTCAGGTCGGCCGGACGCAGGGCATCCTGGCCCTCGAGCATCAGATCGTGCATCTCCCAGAAGGCCGACTGGCGCGCCGCCGCCTCGGCCGCCTCGGCGGCGAGCTGGGCGTGCGGGTGGACGTCGGTGAGCGGCAGGTGGCGCCACACGTAGCGGACGTCGCCCCGCTGGGCCAGCAGATCCCGGACGATCGGCTCGGCACGACCGCAGTACGGGCACTCGAAGTCGCCGTACTCGACCAAGGTGACGGGGGCGTCGGCCGGGCCGCGCAGATGATCGTGCTCCTCCTCGACCGGCCGGGCCAGGTCGACGATCGACTCGGTCGTTCCGAGCAGGGCCCGCGCGCGCACCTCCGCGGGCAGGGCGGCGGTCACGCGAAAGACGATCGCGCCGAGCACCGCCGCTCCCAGCGCGGCCGTGAGAACGCCCAGCTTGGCCTCCTGGAGCTGCTCGCCGCTGAACGCGATCGTCGCGATGAGCAGCGAGACCGTGAAGCCGATCCCTGACACGGCCGCGCCGCCGGCGACGGCAGCCCAGCCGACGGCGGGCCGCACTCGCCCGCGCGTGACCGTCGTCACCAGCCACGAGGTGCCCAGGATCCCCGCCGGCTTGCCGAGCACGTACCCCGCGATGATGCCCAGCGTCACGGGCGAGCCGTACGCGCGCGAGAGGAACCCTCCGTCGATGACGATGCCCGCATTGGCCAGCGCGAACAGCGGCACGATCAGGTAGCTGGTCCAGGGGTGCCAGAGCTCCGCCAGGCGCTCGTTGGGGGAGACCGCGGACTTCAGGCCGCGCTGGGCCGTACGGGCCAGCGCCGACGTCGGCTGCTCGCGGAAGCGCCGGAAGAGGTCGGTGGCCAGCTCGAGGTCCGAGCGCGCGGCCGGCCCGGCGTAGGCGATCAGCCCCATCGCCAGCCCGATGACCACTGGGTCCACGCCGGACTTCAGCAGTGCGACCCAGCTGGCGGTGGCCAGCGCCGCGTAGACGGTGCCGACACGGATCCTCGCTCGCCGCACGATCACCGCCACCGCGAAGAAAGCGACGCCGACGAGCAGCGCCCACCCCACGAGGTGCTCGGTGTAGACCCCGCCGATCACCACGAGCGCGAGCACGTCGTCGACGACGACGACCGTGAGGATGAACACGCGCAGGCGATCGGGGAACCGCGGGCCGACCAGCGCGAGCACGCCCAGCGCAAAGGCCGTGTCGGTCGACATCGCCACGCCCCAGCCGCTGGTGGACGGGTGCCCGGCGTTGATCGCGAGGTAGATCGCCACGGCCGCCGCCATGCCGCCGACGCTGGCCAGCAGCGGCTGGACCATCCGGCTGCGCTCGCGCAGCTCTCCGATGTCGAACTCGCGCCGGGCCTCGAGGCCGACCACGAAGAAGAAGAACGCCATCAGGCCGTTGTTGACCCAGTGGTCGAGCGGCTGCGAGACCCCGGCGTGACCGACCGACACCGTCAGGCGCGTGCTCCAGACGTCGTGGTAGGAGCCGGAGTCGATGTTCGCCCAGGCCAGTGCGGCCAGCGTGGCGGCCAGGAGGATCGACGCGCTGCCCGTCTCGGTTCGCAGAAATCGCCGCAGCGGCGTCTCGACCGTGCGGGTCCACGCCGTCGAGCGCGAGAGCGCGCCAAGGGTCTCCATCGGCGACAGTCTGGCGGGGCGCGAAGGACGGCGTGCAACCGGCGTACCCGCTCGTGCGCGCGGGTACCTTCTGCACCGATGCCCACCGCTCGTCGTGTCCTGCTGGGACTGTTCGCCGTTGCCTGCCTGCTGCCCGCCGAGCCGGTCCTCGCGCAGGGTCCGCTCGGCCCGCTCAACGACCTCGGCGCCCTCGGTCAGGGCACCGGCCAGACGCCGGACACGGTCGCCACGCAGAAGCCGCCTGCGCCGCCGCTCGTCGCCGTCCCCCGCGCGCAGTGCGGCCCGGGGGCCAAGCCCGAGCCGAGCGTTCAGGGCCGGGTCCCCGCCGGCTCGGCGACCGACGGGCTGTGGTGCAACGTGCAGCTGCTCTCGCACCAGGGCACCTCGGGGGGCTTCAAGGTCCTGCGCTACGTCGACCCACAGGGGCACGAGTGCGCCTACTACGACACGGCGCTGCTGGCCCCGCTCAACGCGCTGAACCTCAACAGCAACGGCATCGGGGTCGTCGTGCTCGACATGAGCGACCCGGCCAAGCCGGTGCAGACCGCGCTGCTGACCGAGCCGCCGATGCTCTCGCCGCACGAGTCGCTGAACCTCAACACCAAGCGCGGGCTGCTCGCCGCCGTGGACGGCAACCCGGCGACGTATCCCGGCCTGTTCTCGATCTACGACGTGCACGCCGACTGCCGCCATCCGGTGCTCGACGCGACGAGCCTGGTGGCGCGCTTCGGGCACGAGAGCGGCTTCTCGATGGACGGCAAGACCTTCTATGCCACCGGCACGGC
>JAWVFY010000431.1:0-2624 GCA_033855575.1 Solirubrobacteraceae bacterium | reverse complement strand
CCGGCTCGACGCCACGACCACCGCCGAGCTGGCCGACCGTCTCGCGCACGTCTGCGCCGTCGTGGCCGAGGCGGCGGCGGGCGAGCGCCCGGCCGCGCCGGTCGCCGAGCCCGTCGCCGAGGCCGCGCCGCCGGTGGCCGAGCCGGCCGAGGAGCACGTCGCCGACCGCGATCCGCCGCCGGTGGTCGAGGCGCCGCGGATCGACCCGCGCCCCGCACCCGTCGCGCCGCCCAGCGACGAGGCCGAGGTCGTCAGCCTGCACCGCGTGGGTAGCGAGCCGGCGGAGCGGCTGCGCGCCCGCACCGAGCGGCAGGCCGAGGCCGGGTCGTGGCGCAGCGCCGTCGAGCGGCGCCTGGAGCGCCACGCCCACGACGGCAGCCCGTTCGCGCTGCTGGCGGTGGAGGCCGACGGCGTCGAGCGGCTCTTGGCCGCCCAGGCCGAGGGCGAGGTCGACACCCTGCTCGATGCGCTCGAGCGCGGCCTGGCCGCCGAGCTGCGCCCCGCCGACCAGCTGCTGCGCGCCGGGCCCGGCCACTACTGGGTCACGGCGCCCGACACCGGGCCGGCCGTCGCTCGCCTCCTGGCCGAGCGCCTGGCCGAGAGCGCAGCGGCCGCGGGCTCGCACCACGGCGCCCCGCTGACCGTCTCGATCGGCGTGGCCACCTGCCCGGAGAACGGCGAGGACGCCGACACGCTGGCGGCCAGCGCCGACCGCGCGGTCTTCGCCGCGCGCGCCGCGGGCACCCCTGTCGCGTAGCTGACTGACTACCCGCGCTGCAGGGAGACCGCGCCGAGCATGTCGGTCGCGGTGAAGCCCAGCTGCTGCGCGGCAGCGGCCGTGAGGTCCCAGCTGGCCCCGTGGGCGAAGGGCCCACGGTCGACGACGGGCACGACGATCGTGCGCCCGCGGTAGAAGAGCGAGACCTTCGTGCCGCACGGGAGGGTCCGGTGGGCGACGCCGACCAGCGTGCGCGTCAGCTTCTCGCCGCAGGCGGTGCGATGGCCGTAGAAGCCGGGGCCGAACCAGGTGGCCTTGGCCTGCCGGTAGACCGTCACCCGGATCGCCGGTGGGGCGGAGGAGGCACGGACCTGGGCCGATCCCTCGATCGCACGGACGCTGAAGACGCCGATGTGGTCGGTGTGCCAGCTGGCGGCGTAGGAGCCGTCGCTGCCGGCGGTCGCCGTGGCGGCGGTGACCCAGCCGGCCGTGGGGTCGAGGCGCTGGACGTCGACGGTCGTCCCGGGGTTGGCAGTGCCGCCGAAGAGCAGCGTGTGGCCGAGCAGGGTGGCGGCCGGGGCATGCAGCGAGGCGTCCCCGACGTCGCCGGACGGCGTCGTGCTGGGAGCCGTGTAGGCGGTGCCGCCGGTGTCGGCGACCGCCGAGGCGGTGCAGGCCAGGAGCGCCGTGGCCAGCACGGTCGCAGCCTTCGCGGGGATGCGCGGAACGCGAGTCATGGTCTTCGTCGTCCGGCCTACGAGGTGAGCTGACGGGCTCGCGCATGACGACCGCGCTACGAGGCGCTCAGGCCCCGATTCGCCCCAGCGGATCCGGTCTCCCGGGCCGCAGTGGTTCCCCCGTCCTCAGCGTGCGGACACGCGGAGGTTCGGCTGACGGGCGGGCACTATAGCGGGCTTATGGCAACCGCGCGGCGCCACGCCGCTCCCCCTAGGGGGTGCCGGAGGCCGCCAGGTGGCGGCCGGAGGCGGGTCCCCCCGGCCGGAGGCCGGATGGTTATCTAGGAGCGGCCGAGACGCCCCAGGGCCGACCGCAGAGCCTGCCCGCCGACCGCCAGGCCGATCTGCGCGAGCTCGCCGGCGGCCTGGATCGCGGTGCCCACCAGCTCGGTGCCCGACGGGGCGTGGCCGTCGTCGCCGCGCGGCGGGGCGAAGCCCGCGGGCGGCAGGTGCGCGTCCGAGGTCTTGGGGGTCGTGCGCTTCGGTGCCGCGGCCTTCTTCGGCGCCGTGGTGGCCCGCCGGGCCGCCGGCTTGCGCGGTGCCGTTGGGGCCTTCGTGGCTGTCGCGGCCTTGCCCGGCGCGTCGCGCTTGGCGCTGCGTCGCTGCGGCCGCGTGCGGGGCAGGCTCGACAGGACGTCGGGTGCGGGCGTGGGGTCGTCGGGGGCCATCGCTCGGATTGTCGCCGATGTCACCGTTGCACGCCTCAACGGATCACGGTCTTGACCCGAAACAGACATGAAACGCCGGCGGGCCGAAAGACTTGGGCCGCCAGAACGTTATTAGGGCGACGGGTAGTCGACGCCCTAGACTGCCCCCCGACCCACCGGACCCAGAAAGACGACATGTCTGTACTCGATCTTCAAGAACTCGATGAGATCAAGGGCCTGCTCGCCAAGGGCAAGCTCGTTGGCGTCCTGACCTTCGGAGAGGTGGCCGGAGCGATCTCCGAGCTGGACCTCGACGAGGCCGATATCGAGGAGCTGCACCAGTTCTTCGAGAAGAGCGAGATCGAGCTGGTCGAGGAGGACGCCGCCGCCACCGCGGCCGCCGCCCAGCCCGAGCGCGCGCCCGACAAGCGTGGCCGCCGCAAGACCAAGACACAGCTCGACCTGCGTCCGGACATGACGACGGACAGCCTCCAGCTGTTCCTCAAGGACATCGGCAAGGTC
>JAWVFY010000430.1:0-14705 GCA_033855575.1 Solirubrobacteraceae bacterium | reverse complement strand
CCGTCAGGCCCTTGGCGACGGTCATGAAGTCGGGGGTGACGCCCTCCTGCTCGCAGGCGAACATCGTGCCCGTGCGGCCGAAGCCGGTGGCGACCTCGTCGCAGATCAGGAAGAGGTCGTGGTCGTCGCACTGCTCGCGCACGGCGCGGAGGTAGCCACCGGGCTGGACGATGATGCCGGCCGCGCCCTGGACCAGCGGCTCGACGATGACGGCGGCGATCTCGTCGCGGTGCTCGTCGAGCAGCCGGCGCAGGCCGTCGGCGTCGCCGGGCTCGACGGCGAAGCCCTCGAACAGCAGCGGCTTGTACATGTGGTGGAACAGGTCGATGCCGCCGACGCTGACCGAGCCGACGGTGTCGCCGTGGTAGCTGTTGCGCAGGTAGACGAACTTGGTGCGCGCGTGCTCGCCCATGTGCTGCCAGTACTGAAAGGCCATCTTCAGCGCGATCTCGTTGGCCGTCGAGCCGTTGTCGGAGTAGAAGACGCGCGACAGGCCGTCCGGCGCGACGTCGAGCAGCTTGCCGCCGAGCTCCACGGCGCCGGGGTGCGACAGGCCGAGCATCGTCGAATGGGCGACGCGGTCGAGCTGGTCGCGGACGGCCTGGTCGATGTGCGGGTGCCGGTGGCCGTGGACGTTGCACCACAGCGACGAGACGCCGTCGATGTAGCCGCGGCCGTCGGTGTCGAACAGCGTCGTGCCCTCGGCCCGCTCGACGAGGATCGGCGGCTCGTCCTGCCAGCCCCGCATCTGCGTGAACGGGTGCCACAGCACGGAGCGGTCGAGGTCGGCCAGGCGCTCGGTCTCGGTGTGCATCGACCCGCGAACCTAATCCGTCCAGCGGACGTCGCCGAGCCAGTCGGCGACGGGCAGGAGCGCGGCGCCGGCGTCGCGGCGCAGGACGAAGACCGGCGCGTGCTCGGCCAGCGTGTCGCGGTTGGAGGCCTCCATCACCGAGGGCTGGTCCGGCCACGGAGTGAGCACGACAGCGCGCACGTCGAGGCCCGCCGCCCGGGCGACCTCGAGCGTCAACCGCGTGTGGTTGATCGTGCCCAGCGCCGGGCGCGCGGCGATCACGATGGGCAGCCCGAGCGCCAGCGCCAGCTCGCGCACCGCGTAGCCCGGCGCGAGCGGGACGAGCAGCCCGCCGACGCCCTCGACCACCACGGCATCCTGTCCGGCGGCCGCCCGGTGTGCGGCCGCCACGAGCGCCCCGGGCTCCAGTGGCGTGCCGGCCAGCTGCGCCGCCAGGTGCGGCGAGACCGGCGGCCCGAACGTCGCCGCGGTGACGGCGCCGAGCAGCTCGTGATCGTGCGGGCCCGGGTCGTCGAGCCCCGTGACCACCGGCTTGGCCACGCCCACCCGCAGGCCCTCGGCGCGCAGCTGCGTGGCGATCGCCCGCGCCAGGTAGGTCTTGCCGACCCCGGTGTCGGTGGCCGTGACGAAGACGCCCCGCAACGGCTAGGCCGCCCGGGCGATCTCCGCCTCGCCGTCATAGAACGCGTGCGCCTGCTCCTGGGCGGCGGCGATCGGCACCCCGGCGCTGGGCCGGAAGCCGCAATGCAGCGCGGCGCGGCCGAGCGCCCGGGCGGCGTCGCGCAGCTCCGTCTTGCTGTGGGAGGCCATGACGGCCAGCCGCAGCCGCGACGTGCCGGCGCGCACGGTGGGCGGGCGGATGGCCTGGGCGAAGACGCCGCGCTCCAGCCCGGCCTCGCAGATGGCCATCGCCTGCCCGGCATCGCCCACGATCAGCGGCACGATCTGGGTGGTCGAGCCGGCGACCTCGAAGCCCTCGCGGGCCAGCTCGTCGCGCAGGACGTCGGCGTTCTGCTGGAGCTTCTCGACGCGCCGGGGCTGCTCGATGAGCAGCTCGAGCGCGGCCAGCGCGCCCGCGACGGCGGGCGGTGGCGGAGCGGTCGAGAAGATCAGCGAACGCGCGGCGTTGATCAGGAACTGCGCCATCTCGGCGCTGCACGCCGCGTAGGCGCCGTAGGAGCCCAGCGCCTTGCCCAGGGTGCCGACGACGACGTCGACCTCGCCCTCCAGCCCGGCCTCGGCGACCGCGCCGCGGCCGCCCGGGCCCAGGCAGCCGGTCCCGTGCGCCTCGTCGACCACCACCCGGCAGTCATAGCGGCGCGCGAGCTCCACGATGCCGGCCAGCGGCGCGACGTCGCCGTCCATCGAGAACACCGAGTCGGTGACGATCACCGACGCGCGGCCCTCCGCCTCGCGCAGCTCGTGCTCGAGGTGGTCGAGGTCGCAGTGGTCGTAGACCACGGTCTCGGCGCGCGAGAGGCGACAGCCGTCGACGATCGAGGCGTGGTTGAGCTCGTCGGACAGCACGACCTCGCCGGCGCCGGCCAGCGCGCTGACGACCCCGAGGTTGGCCAGGTAGCCCGACCCGAACAGCAGCGCGGCCTCGGTGCGCTCGAAGGCGGCGAGGCGATCCTCGAGCCGGCGGTGGATCGTCATCGTGCCGCTGACGAGCCGCGACGAGCCGCTGCCGACGCCCCAGCGCATCGCCGCATCGGCCGCCGCCTCGCGGACCCGCGGGTGGTCGGCCAGCCCGAGGTAGTTGTTCGAGCACAGCAGCAGGACGGGCTTGCCGTCCAGAACGACGCGCGGCCCCTGAGGGCCGCTGACCAGCCGGGTGCGCCGGAAGAGGTCGGACTCGCGCAGATCGGCGAGGCGGGATTCGATGTCGGTCACTACGCCGCGTCCTCCTGGGGCCAGTGGTTGTCCGTGCCGTCGGGCCTGGGTGGCACCGCCGCCTTCTTGGCGAACCGCAGCTGGGTCGACGGATCCCACAGCCGCACGTGCAGGTCGATCGGGGTCTCGACGCGCTCGGCCGGAGCGGCCACGGCCGGCGGGGCGTCGCCCTCCAGCCAGCCGCTGCGGTTGTCGGGCCGCGGGTTGGCGCCGTTGTCGGGCTGGCGCGCGACGTTGAGGCCGTGCTCCTCGAACATCGCGCGGTCCTCCTCCGGCGTCGAGCCGAGCGTGGTCAGGAAGTTGCCCATCATCACGCCGTTGAGGCCGGCCCGGACGGCCAGGGTCTGCAGCTCGCCGATGTTCTCCACCCGGCCGCCGCAGAGGCGGAACAGCGCCTCGGGCAGGATCAGCCGGAAGATGGCGATCCACTTGACCGCCTCCATCGGATCCATGTACTCGCGGTCGCCGAACTTCGTGCCCGGCCGTGGGTTGAGCAGGTTGATCGGCACCGACGTCGGGTCGATCGCAGCCAGCTGGAAGGCCATCTCGACCCGCTGCTCCTCGGACTCCCCGAGGTTGAGGATGCCGCCGACGCACGTCTCGAGGCCCGCCTCGCGGACGGCCTCGATCGTCCGCAGCCGCCCCTCGTAGCGCACGGTCGAGGAGACCTCGGGGTAGTAGGACTCGGCCGTCTCGACGTTGTGGTGAACCCGCTGGATGCCCGCCTCGCGCAGGGCCTTGGCCCGCGCCACGCTCATGTGCCCGATGGAGGCGCAGCGCTTGAGGTTGGTCTGCTCGGCGACCAGCCGCGCCCCGTCGAGGATCTTCTGGAAGTCACGCTTGGAGAGTCCCTGACCCTGGGTGACCATGCAGAAGCGGTGCGCGCCCGCAGCCTCGGCGGCCTTCGCGTGCTCCAGGATCTGCTCGGGCTCCATCATCGCGTGCAGCGGCGTCTCGGCCTCCGCGAACCGCGACTGCGCGCAGAACCCGCAGTCCTCCGCACACCCGCCGGACTTGGCGTTGACCAGCGAGCACATGTCGGTGCTGTCGCCGAAGCGCTCCACCCGCGCGCGCCACGCCCGCTCGATCAGCGCCTCGATGTCGACACGGTCCGTCAGGCGCCCGAGGGCCAGCGCCTCGTCGCGGGAGATGAGCGGCGGCATGAGCGGCAAGCTAAGGACGCCGCCGGACGCCACCGTCAATCACCAGAAGTGGGGATTTCGCGCCGCCCCGATCGGCGTCATGATGGATCGAGCACATGGCCCCCCGTTTCGACCGGTCCTCAGACACGCTGTCCGCCCCGACCATCCGCGTTCTCCTCTGCGACGACGTCCCGGCCTTCCGGGCGCTGATGCGCTACTCGCTGGAGGATCAGGAGGGCATCGAGGTGGTCGGCGAGGCCGCCGACGGCAACGAGGGCGTCCGCCAGGCCGCCGACCTCCAGCCCGACGTCGTGCTGTTGGACCTCTCGATGCCGGCCTGCGACGGCCTGGAGGCCATCCCGGTCATCCGCGAGCGCGCGCCGCGGTCGCAGATCGTGGCACTCTCGGGCTTCACCGCCGCCCGCATGGCCGAGCCGGTCATCGCCTCGGGCGCGCACGCCTATCTCGAGAAGGGCGTCGAGCTCTCCGAGATCGTCGCGGCGATCCGCGACGTGCACCTCGCTGCGGCTTAGTCCAGCTCGACGAGCAGCGGCGCGTGGTCGGAGGGCTTGGAGCCCTTGCGGTAGTCGCGGGCGATGCCGGCCGCGCGCAGGCGCGGCGAGAGCTCGGCGCGCACCAGCACGAGGTCGATGCGCAGGCCCAGGCCGCGGTGGAAGTGACCCTGGCGGTAGTCCCACCACGTGAACTGCTGCTCGCCGGGGTGCAGGTGTGGGTAGGCGTCGACGAACCCGGCGTCGAGGATCGCCCGCAGCCGGTCGCGCTCCTGCGGTGTGACGTGGGTCTCGCCGGCGAAGGCCTGGGGGTCATAGACGTCGAGGTCGGTGGGCGTGACGTTGAAGTCGCCGGCGATCACGTCGAGCTCCGGGCCGCGGGCGGCGATGGCCTCCAGGAAGACGAGCTTCTCGTCGAACGTCGGCGTGCCGATCGCGCGGCCGTTGGTCACGTAGGCGCTGGCCACGCGCAGCCCTTCGACCGTGGCCTCGCACCAGCGCGCCTCGCTCGGCGCCGGCTCGCCGGCCAGCCCGGCGGCGCCAGGCTCGAGGGCGAGGCCGTGACGGGCCAGGATTGCCACCCCGGCCCAGCGGCCGCCGCTGTGGTGGTGCGCCGCATAGCCCGCCTCGGCCAGCTCGGCCTCGGGGAAGCCTGCGGGCTCGCACTTGGTCTCCTGCAGGCAGACGACGTCCGGCGCGTGCTCGGCGAGCAGCTCGAGCACGCGGGGGAGCCGCGCCTTGAGCGAGTTGACGTTCCAGGTGACGAAGACCACTAGGTCTCCACGAGCCGGGCGAACAGGCGGTCGAGGTCGGCGGCGGGGTCCTCGGTCAGCCCGGTGTGGACCGGCGAGGGCTGGATCATCGTCGAGGACGGCGCGGTCAGCCAGCCGAACCGCTCCGACGCGTCGAGCCGGGCCAGCGGCCCGCCGGTCGCTTCGCCCGCCGCCACCGCCGCCATGTTCTCGAGGATCGGCGCCAGCACCGCGACATCGCACTCGGGGGCCAGCGCCGCCAGCCGCGCCGCGTCCAGCGCGACCCGCGCGGCGAGGAACCGCCGCCGCCGGCAGAACAGCACCACGCCGACGTTGAGGCGCTCGCCGCGCTCGATCCGCGGCACGAGCCGCAGCACCGCGTACTGGAAGGCCTCAGGCGCGGGCATGCTCGGCCTCCTCGACGAACCCGCGCGGGGCGGCCAGGCGCGCCCGCAGGAAGTCGCGCAGGTCGGCGCGGCGGCGCTCCGGGTCGGCACCCAGCCACGTGTCGGGCACGCGCTCGACCACCGGGTCGACGGCGGCCAGCGCCCGGTCGGCCAGCCGCGCGTCGGCGCGCGCGATCGGCTCGGCCCGTTCGAGCAGGACGTGCTGGGCGACCATCGGGAACGGGGTCGTCGCGGTCTCCGACAGCGGCCGCGTGCCGTGCTGGCGGAAGAGGGCGGCGCCGTGGTCGATCAGCCAGGTGCGCCCGTGCCAGACCAGCAGGTTGGGGTTGCGCGGCGTCCGGTCGACGTTGGTGATCAGCGCGTCGAGCCAGACCACGTCGGCGGCAAACGCCGGGTCGGCCGCGGCGGCGGCCGCCGGCGTGAAGGGCAGCGCCCCGGGCAGGAAGTCGACGCCGAGGTTGATCCCCGCGCTGGCCTGGATCAGCTCCTGGATCTCTGGGTCCGGCTCGGCGTGGGCGAGCTCGGGGTCGATCTCGAGCAGCTCCAGCCGGGGAACGAGCAAGCCCAGCGCGCGTGCCAGCTCCCCGCCGACCACCTCCGCGACCAGCGCCGCCGGGCCCTGGCCCGCGCCCCGGAACTTCGCCACGTACAGGCCGTCGTCGTCGGCCTCGACCAGCCCCGGGAGCGAGCCGCCCTCGCGCAGCGGCGCCACGTAGCGGGTGGCCCGCAGCGTCACCGTCCCCGCCAGTCGGCCGGCCGCTTCTCGCCGAACGCGCGCACGCCCTCCCGGAAGTCCTCGCTCTCGAAGCACGCCTGGCGCAGCGCGATGAGCTCCCGCTCGACCTCGGGGTCCAGCGCCCACTTGGCGTCCAGCAGCGCGCGGATCACCCGCTTGTTGCCGCTCACCGACAGCGGCGCGTTGGCCGCCAGCTCCGCGGCCAGCTCGACGCCCATGGCCGCCACCCTGTCTCCGGGGACGACGCGGTGGACCAGCCCCCAGCCCAGCGCGGTGGCCGCGTCGATGTTGCGCCCCAGCAGGAACAGCTCGCGCGTACGCGGGACGCCGATCGCGTCGATGAAGCGCCGCAGGCCCGTGTGCGAGTAGACCAGGCCGAGCTTCGCCGGCGGCATGCCGAGCTTGATCTGGTCGGCGGCGACCCGGAAGTCGCAGGCCAGCGCGAGCTCGAGCCCGCCGCCGATCGTGTGACCGCCGCAGGCGGCGACCGTGGGGCGGTCGAAGGCGTCCAGCGCCTCGATCGCGCTGGTGAACGGGTGCGCGACGAGCTTCTCGGCCTCGACGGTGAAGACGTCGCCCGGGATATCGCCGATGTCGTAGCCCGAGGAGAACATCCCACCGGCGCCGGTGAGGATCACGCAGCGCGCCTCGGTCTGCCCGAGCGCCGTCGCGATCCCGTCGAGGATCGCGTGGTCGAGCGCGTTGCGCTTGGCCGGGTTGGAGATCGTCAGCCGCAGGACGCCGTCCATCGGCTCGTCGTGGAGCAGCTCGCCGGGCATCGCGCCGCAGCCTACGCGCCGGCCGGCGCACAGGGGGACCTACTCGAGCACGACCAGGACGTCGCCCTCGTTGACCGCCTGGCCCTCCTCGCAGAGGATCTCCTTGACGGTGCCCTCGTCCTCGGCCTCGACGGGCATCTCCATCTTCATCGACTCGAGGATGACGACGGTGTCGCCCTCGGCGATCGTGTCGCCGACGTGGCACTCGATCTTCCAGACGGTTCCCGTGATGTGGGCTTCGATGTCGGCCATGGCGGCAACGTAATGGCCCCGGGCGACGGATAGGTTTCGCGCACCGCGATGATCCTCGCCATCGACCAGGGAACGACCGGCACCACGTGCCTCGTCTTCGACGGCGAGGCCGAGCTGGTGGGGCGCGCCTACCGGGAGTTCGGCCAGCACTTCCCGCGGCCGGGCTGGGTCGAGCACGACGCGGCCGAGCTGTGGGAGGTGACGCAGGCGGTGGCCGGCGAGGCGCTCGACGACGCGGGGGTCCGCGCGGGCGAGCTGCTCGCCGTCGGCATCACCAACCAGCGCGAGACCGTCTGCGTGTGGGATCCCGCGACCGGCGAGCCGCTGCACCGGGCGCTGGTCTGGCAGGACCGTCGCACGGCCGGCCGCTGCGACGAGCTGCGCGAGGCCGGCCACGAGCCGCTCGTCCGCGAGCGCACGGGGCTCGTGCTCGACCCGTACTTCTCCGGGACCAAGATCGCGTGGCTGCTGGAGAACGTCGACGGGCTGCGCGAACGGGCCGAGTCGGGCCGCGCCGTGTTCGGGACCGTCGACAGCTGGCTGATCTTCAACCTCACCGGCGAGCACGTCACCGACCCCTCCAACGCGTCGCGGACCATGCTCTACGACATCCGCCGCGGTGCCTGGGACGGTGAGCTCTGCGCGCTGCTCGGCGTGCCCGAGCGGGCGCTGCCGGAGGTCCGCCCGTCGATCGGGGAGATGGGGACGACGCGCGCGGAGGCGCTGCACGGCCACGCGGTGCCGGTCTGTGGCGTGGCCGGCGACCAGCAGGCGGCGCTCTACGGCCAGGCCTGCCTGGACCCCGGGATGGCCAAGAACACCTACGGCACCGGCTCGTTCGTCCTGCTCAACGCGGGCGACGAGCCGCCGCCGCCCGCCGAGGGCCTGCTGACGACGATCGCGTGGGGGATCGCGCAGCGCACCGTCTACGCGCTGGAGGCGGCGATCTTCGTCACGGGCGCCGCGGTGCAGTGGCTGCGCGACGGGCTCGGCATCATCGCGCGCGCCGACGAGACCGAGCCGCTGGCGGCGTCGCTGGACGGCAACGACGGCGTGTACTTCGTGCCCGCGCTGACCGGCCTCGGCTCGCCGCACTGGGACCCCTACGCGCGGGGGACGATCGTCGGCCTGACGCGGGGCACGGGGCGCGCCCACCTGGCGCGCGCGACGCTCGAGGCGATGGCCTACCAGACGGTCGACGCGGTCCGCGCGCAGGAGGCCGCGTCCGGCGAGCGCCTGAGCGAGCTGCGCGCCGACGGCGGCGCGAGCGTCAACGGCTGGCTGATGCGCTTCCAGGCCGACGTGCTCGGCGCGCCGGTCGTGGTGCCGGAGGTCGAGCAGACCACGGCGCTGGGCGCCGCCTATCTCGCCGGGGTGGGCGTCGGCCTGTGGAGCCAGGACCGCGTGGCCTCCTCGTGGCGTGCGCGGTCGCGCTATGAGCCCACCATGTCCGAGGACCACCGGCAGGAGCTGCTGGCAGGTTGGCACGCGGCCGTCCATACTGCGCGAAACCATGAGTGAAGAGCAGCTCGCGCCGATGAAGCCGCAGGTCTACAAGGACGAGCGGCCCAAGGAGTACTTCGATCGCTTCCACGAGCGCGCGCGCAAGCGCGAGCCCGACCCGATGTACGAGATCGTGCGGGCGATCGTCACCGCGATGGCCTACGGGTTCTTCCGCATGCGCGCGATGGCGGCCGAGCAGGTCCCCGCCAGCGGGCCGGTGATCCTCGCCCCGAACCACTTCTCGTTCTTTGACCACTTCTTCCTGGCGGCGGCGCTGCGGCGCAAGGTCCGCTTCATGGCCAAGTCCCAGCTCTTCAAGCGGCCGATGCAGTTCGTCTACACCCATGGCGGCGTGTTCCCGGTGCGCCGCGGGCACCGCGACGACGACGCGTTCATCACCGCCGAGCTGATCCTGCGCCGCGGCGGCGCCGTCGCGATGTACTGCGAAGGGGGCCGGTCGCGAACGGGCACGCTGTCCGAGCACGCCAAGCCCGGCATCGGCCGTCTGGCGCTCGAGAGCGGCGCGCCGATCGTGCCCGTGGCCATCTACGGATCAGCGAAGGTGCGCAACTGGAAGAAGCTGCAGTTCCCCAAGGTGACGGTGCTCTACGGCACGCCCTTCCGGTTCGAGACCGTCGCGGCGCCGACGCGTGAGCAATCCCAGGCGGCGGCCGACGAGATCTTCGACGAGATCAAGGCGCTCTACGCCCAGCTCGAGCAGCTGGGGCGCAAGGGCGTCAAGGCCGCCGTCCGCGAGCAGCGCCGGTCGCGCCGCGGGCGCGCGGCGACCGCTCAGTAGCTGCGGGTCAGCGCGTCCGACCAGGGATCGTGCCCGCACAGCACGGGCGCGCCTGGGTTCTCGTCGCTCCAGGCCGCGATCGCCTCGAGCGACCGCAGGTACGCGCGGACATCGTCGAGGAAGAGCGGCACCCAGCGGCGCGCGATCGTCTCGCTCGTGTAGGCGGCGTCGCCGGTCAGCAGCAGCTCGCCCTGTGCGGTGCGCAGCAGGATCGAGCGGTGGCCCTTCGTGTGTCCCGGCGTCGCGAGGAGGTGGATCGAGCCGTCGCCGAGCAGGTCCACCGCGCGCTCGAACGGGCCGAGTGGCGTGCCGTCGGCGACCACGTCGACCGTCTGCCATCGGACCGGATGTTCGGCGAGCTCGTGGCGATAGCCCTGCCGGAAGCCGCCGGCGCCGAAGGCCTGCCACTCGGCCCGGTCGACGACGACGGTCGCGTCCGGGAACTGGCTGACGCCGCTGACGTGGTCGTAGTGCAGGTGGGTCATCAGCACGAAGGCGAGGTCGGAGGGCTCGACGCCCCGCGCGCGCAGCTGAGCGGGCACGGCCTGCTCGGGACGCATGCGGATCTTGGTCATGGCGCTCGTCCGCCAGCCGAGGTGGGCGCGGGCATCGCCGGCGACGTCGGCGTGCAGGCCCGTGTCGACAAGGATCGCTCCCGCCGTCGGATGCTCGACGAGGAACGCGGGGATCGGCAGGACGTGGCGCTGGGCATCGGACGCGCCGAGGCCGAGGCCGCGCAGTAGCCACAGCGCCCCGTCAGGTCGCTCGAAGAACCGCGGCGGGGCGAGCATCTCGGCGGTGACCAGGGGATGGACGGCGACGGTCGCTCCCTCGCTGCCACCGGACAGTGGCACGGCCACGGGTGTCGCCTGCGCGGAGAGGGCCATGCGCCGGGACCCTAACCGGGACGGGCAGGGATCTGCGCCGTAGGCTTCGGCGCATGGAGCTGCTGCGTCGCGGGCTGCTGGAGGGCATCACGGTCGCCTTTGCCGGCTCGGCGCCCGACGCCGTCGCGGCCTGCGGTGCGCTCGGGGCGGCCACCCCGGTGCTGGCCGTCGATCTGGCTGACGAGGACGCTGTCGCCGCGGCAGTCTCCGCCCTGGCGGCGCCGGATACGCTGGTCTGCGCGACTGCCGAGCTGGACACGGCGTTCATCGCCACCCGCGCGGTGGCCAACGCGTGGATCGCCGCCGAGCGCGGCGGCAAGGTCGTCCTGGTGGCACCCGCGGGCGACGAGCCCTTGCGCGCGGCGCTGGAGAACCTCGCGCGGACGCTGTCGGTGGAGTGGGCGCGCCACGACATCCGGCCCACCGCGATCCTTCCCGGCACGACCACGTCGGCCGATGAGGTCGCCCAACTGGTGGCGTTCCTGGCCTCGCCCGCCGGGGACTACTACTCGGGCTGCGGGTTCTCGCTGGGCAACGCGCCCGTGGCCTGACACCCTTGCTCCGGTGAACAGGCGGGCGTTCCTGCGAGCCGGGGCGGGCGTCGGGCTCATGGCGTTGCTGCCGGCCGACGCGCTCCCGCGCGCGCTGGCGGCCGCGCCCGCGACCGGCCAGCCGGGGCGCTTCCTCACCGCGCACGAGATGACCACGCTCCGCGCGCTGGTCGATCGGCTGATCCCCGGGCCGCCCGAGGATCCCGACATCGGTGGCGTCGAGGCGCTGGTGCCCGAGGCGATCGATGCGCTGCTGGGCGCGTTCACCTTCGAGCCGCCGCTGATCCACGCCGGCGGCCCGTTCTCGAACCGCGAGGGTGCCCGGCGCGACGACTTCGCCCACTTCGTGCCGCTCGACGCCCACGCCGAGCTCGGCTGGCGGATCCGGCTCGAGGGTTCCCGGGGCATCGCGGCGCGCGAGTTCGCGGGCCCGGTGACCGGCCTGCAGGAGGTCTATCGCACGGGCCTGGCCGCACTCGATCAGGCGGCCGGCGGGAGCTTCGCGGCGGAGCCCGCCGTGGCGCAGGACGCGATCCTCACCGGCGCCGACGCGAACTTCGTCTCCCAGGCGTTCTCCGACGCCCGCGAGGCGATGTACGGCGCGCCCGAGTACCGGCGCGACGCGGGGCTGGCGGGGTGGACCTACACGGGGTGGGGCGACCGCCAGCCGCGCGGCCACACCGACGCCGAGGTGACGACGGCGCAGGGCTCCTCGGCGCGGCGGCTGAACGCCGAGGACCTGGCGCGCGCCCGCGAGCTGCTGCCGCTCCTGGCCCGCGCGGGGATCTGGCGGCGATGAGCGGCGGACGCGAGGTCGTCATCGTGGGGTCGGGCGCCGGGGGCTCGGCCGCCGCGTGGGCGCTGACCCACGCCGGCTTTCACGTCACGATCATCGAGAAGGGCCGGCACCTGCTGTCCGGGTTGGGGACGAAGGCGGGGCCGCGCACGCTGTTCGGCAACGACGAGGTCAAGGGCCGGCGGGCGTTCGAGAACCCCGACGAGCTGCTCGAGCCACGCACCGCCCGCAGTCAGGACGAGGCGGCGCAGGGGATCGAGCGCTCGTTCGTCGGGGACGTCAACGGGCTGCCGACGGTGGTCGGCGGCGGCACCATCCACTGGGACGCCAAGACGCCGCGCTTCTGGCGCCAGGACTTCAAGACGCTCTCGACCCACGGCCCGGTGCCGGGCGCCAATCTGGCCGACTGGCCGCTGACCTACGACGACCTCGCGCCGTTCTACGACGAGGTCGAGCAGCGGCTCGGCTGCCAGGGCGACATCCACCAGATCCCCTCCGAGGTCCTGGCCCAGGCACCGCGAACCAAGCAGCTGCCGCTCCCCCCGGGGCCGATGATGTACGCCGCGGCGCTGCTCGCCGAGGGCGCGCGCAAGCAGGGCCTGCATCCCTATCCGGTCTCGATGGCCGTGCATTCGCGCCCGTTCCGCGGCGGCCGGGCCTGCAACAACTGCGGGTTCTGCTCGGGCTTCGGCTGCCCGATCAACGCGCGCGGCGGAGCGGCGATCTCGTTCCTCCACGACGCCCTGCGCCATGGCGCGCGCCTGAAGCACCGCTGCTTCGTCTTCCGGGTCAGGCTCGACCGCAGCGGGCGCAAGGCGACCGGCGTGGACTACCTCGACCCGCACGGGCGGGTGCGCCACCAGCGTGCCGATGTGGTGATCCTCGCTCCGTCGGCGATCGAGACGGCGCGGCTGCTGCTCATGTCGCGGACGGCGCACCATCCGCACGGCGTCGGCAACCGCTCCGACCAGCTCGGCCGCAACCTCATGTTCCACAACTTCACGCTGGCCTTCGCGCACTTCGCCGGCGACGTCCACGCCTGGGTGGGTCCCAACACCACCATCACGATCGACGACTTCTGCTTTCCCGAGAAGGGCGCGCCGGCGCGCGCGGCGGGGCTGCCCTACCTCAAGGGCGGCATCTG
Organism: Solirubrobacteraceae bacterium; assembly: GCA_033855575.1. Taxonomy (GTDB): domain Bacteria; phylum Actinomycetota; class Thermoleophilia; order Solirubrobacterales; family Solirubrobacteraceae; genus BP-464. Next base: position 1,738 of record JAWVFY010000430.1, on the reverse strand, counting down.
CGAGACGGGTGGGACGCTGCTGCTGTTCGACGAGTCCGACCTCTACGCGGCGGCGCCGAACTCGTGGGGCGTCGCCCACAAGCAGCTGATGCGCAGCTCCCCGCTGCGGGCCCACATCGGCGGCCTGTCGATGGTCGGCGAGGATCTGCCCCAGGCCGCCAACCGGGTCGATCTGGATCCGAAGATCCGCGACGTCTACGGCCATCCGGTGCCGCGCATCACCTACTCGCTGCACCGGCACGAGATCGCGGCGTCCAACCACTTCGGCCCGAAGCTTGCGGCGATGTGCGCCGCGGCGCCGGGCGCGCTGGACGGCGCGTACGTGCCGGTCGGCCAGATCTCCCAGACCGGCGGCCCGGGCAGCGACGAGGCGGCGCTGGCCGCCGGCCCCGCCTCGACCGCGCACATCATGGGTACGGCGCGGATGGGCAGCGACCCGAGGACGTCGGTCTGTGACGCCCACGGTCGCGTGCACGAGGTCGAGAACCTGTTCCTCGGCGACGGCTCGGTCTTCGCGTCGGCCGGCGGGTTCAACCCCTCACTGACGATCATGGCGCTCTCGCTGCGGATGGCGCGCCACGTCGCGCACACCCACTAGCGCCGGGTCGGTCAGCCCGCCCAGGGCACCTCGACCGAGTCCTCGCGCGCCGCGTTGCGCGCCACGACGTACTCCGCCGCGTCGGTCTCGGAGAGGTTCTCCAGCAGGTGCGTCTCGTGGGGCGGGACGTAGACGAGGTCGCCGTGCTCGAGCTCGACGGACTGCTCGAGGTTGTCGCCCCAGCGCACGAGCAGGTGCCCGCTGAGCATGTAGACGGCGCTCTCGCAGTCGGCGTGGTAGTGGGGCCGCGAGCGGGCGCCGGCCGGGACGCGGAAGACGCCCATGTAGATGCTCCGCGCTCCCGCGCTCGCTTCGGAGATCTCGGCGCCGCCGACCACGCCGCGGGGCAGCTCATGGGCGTCGGCGGGCTTGATGACCCTCATGGCGCCAGACCGTAGTCGATCCACTCGCTGCGGTCGGCGCCTGCCCGCTCGTAGACCTTCTGGGCCCGCAGGTTGTCCTTGGCGGTCTGCCACTCCAGGCGTACCGCGCCGTGGTCGCGGGCGTGCTCGCGGCACGCGGCGATCAGCGCGTCGGCGGTGCCGGTGCCGCGCGCGCCGGGTGCGACGTAGAGGTCGTTCATCACGGCCAGGGGCCCCGCGGAGAGCGTCGTCCAGGACCAGAAGAGGGTGGCGAACCCGACGGCGCCGCCGGTCGGCTCGTCGCGGGCGAGGAGCTGGATCCCTTCACGGTGCGGATCGGCGAGCAGTGCCCGGCACAGCGCCAGCAGCTGTTCGTCGCGTGGCGCGACCTCGTAGAAGTCGCAGTAGCCCCGCAGGAGCGGGAGGAGGTCCGGCAGGTCCTCCTCCCGCACCGGCGAGATCATCATCAGCTCATCATGCCCGACCACTGCCCGCCGGTGACGTTGAGCACCTGGCCGTGGACGAAGTTGCTCCACGGCGAGCAGAGGAAGAAGACGCCGCCGGCGGCCTCCTCGGCGGTGCCCGGCCGGCCGATCGGCACGACCATCGGGGCCATCGCGCGCATCTGCTCGGGGATGCCGAGCTGGACCTTCTCGCCGTCGATCTCCATCGTGTTGTCCTCGACCTTGGCCGCGGTCAGCCGGGTCTCGATCCAGCCGAAGGCGACGGCGTTGACGTTGATCTTGAACTGGCCCCACTCCTTGGCCAGCGTCTTCGT
>JAWVFY010000429.1:0-7646 GCA_033855575.1 Solirubrobacteraceae bacterium | reverse complement strand
CAGCGCGCCGAGGCCCAGCGCGAGCGCCGGCGGGTTGGGGCCGGGGCCAGTCGGGAAGGCCATCGCCCCGGCCGCGGCGACCCAGGCCAGCAGCGCCAGCCACGGTGGCGCGCCCGCGCGGCGCACGAGCGCCCAGGCCAGCAGGGCGACGATCGCGTCGAGCGCCACGCGGTAGATCCGCCAGGCCAAGAGCGACGGCCCGAAGACCTTCCACAGTCCGGCCAGGACCACGGTCTGGCCCGGCGCGTAGTTGCTCCAGAAGTCGCGGTAGGGCCACTGGCCGTGCGCGACCCGCGAGGCCCACGCGAGCATCAGGCCCTCGTCGTGAGGCGCGTAGCCCCGCAGGATCGTGAAGCCCGACAGCGCCGCGGCGCCGACCAGGAGCGCCACCGGCAACCACCGTTGCCTCACGCGGCGCTCCGCGGATGCCCGCCGGCGCGCGGCCCGCGAACCGGCCGCGGCGGGACCACCGCCGCGATCGGCACGACCGAGTCCCGGCGCAGCCGCCGCCGCTCGCCGAGCATCGCCGGCAGCAGGGGAACCGCGGCGCCGGCGCCGCGCAGGAACGCGCCCAGCTCGCCCGCGCGCGCCGCCCTCGCCCTCCACGCGAGCTGGCGGTAGGCCACCATCGGCAACCAGCGCCACGGGAACGCCCGGGCCACCAGCAGCAGCGTGTTGCGCTCGGCCCACGCGGCCACCGGCCGGCGCAGCTGCCCGGCCGAGCCGCCGCCCGCGTGGCGCGCCACCGCCCGCGGCTCCCAGGCGCAGCGCCATCCGGCCAGCCGCAGCCGCAGCCCCAGGTCGACGTCCTCGAGGTAGCTGAAGAACCGCTCGTCGAAGCCGCCGAGGGCCAGCAGCGCCTCGCGCCGGTACAGGGCCGCCCCGGCGCACGCGGCGAACACCTCGCCGGGCTCATCCCAGAGGCCCTCGTCGCGCCGGAAGCGCCCGCGCTGCTCGCACACGCCGTCGCGGCGCAGGATGTCGCCGGCGTCGTAGAGCATGCCCGGATCGACGAGGTCGACCATCTTGGTGGCGACGGCGCCGATCCCCTCGCCCATCGCCGCCAGGCCGCGCTCGAGCCAGTCGGGTGCAAGCTCGATATCGGTGTTGACCAACGCCACCACGTCGCCGGTGGCCTCCCGTACGCCCCGGTTGGCCGCGCAGGCAAAGCCGGTGTTGCGACCCAGGGCGACCACGCGCACCTCGGGCGCCTGCTCGGCGAGCCACTCCCGGGACCCGTCGGCCGAGCCGTTGTCGACCGCGATCAGCTCGTGCGGAGCGACCGTCTGGGCCCGCAGCGACGCGAGCAGGCCCGGCAGCCAGGACCGGCCGTTCCACACCGGCACCACGACGCTCGCCCGCAGGGCCACGGCGTCGCCTTCAGGACGCCAGCGCGAGCCCGCGGGCGCGGCGCGGCCGGCGGCGCACGCCTCGTGTGCGGCGGTCGCTGGCCAGCTGCTCGTCGACGACCCGCGTCATCGCCGTCCGGAAGCGCTGCACGTCAAAGCGCTCGGCGTTGCGCACGCAGGCCTGGGGGTCGACCTCGAGCGGATCGAAGCCGGCGACGGCGGCGCACAGCGCCTCGACGGTGGGCTCCTCGTAGAACACGCCCGTCTCGCCCTCGAGCACGGTCTCGCGCACGCCGCCCTCGGCCAGCGCGATGACCGGCCGGCCGGCCGCCTGCGCCTCGACCGCCGCGATGCCGAACTCCTCGGTGGCGGTGACGACGAGCGCGCGCGCCTGGGCCAGCAGTGTCGCCGCGCGCTCGTCGCTGACGCGGCCCTCGAAGCGGACGGTCGGGCCGGCGATGCGCCGCAGCCGGCGCGCGTCGGGACCGTTGCCGATGACGATCAGCGGCTTGCGCAGCCGGCTGAAGGCGCGGACGGCGAGATCGATGCGCTTGTGCGGCATCAGCTCGCTGAGCACGACGTAGGCGTCGCCGACCGGCGCCGGGCTGAAGCGGCCCGTCTCGACCGGTGGGTAGACGACCTCGGCCTCGCGGTTGAAGTAGCGCGAGATCCGCCGCTCGGTGGTCTCGGAGTTCGCCACGTAGGTGTCGACGCGCTGGGCGGCGATCCAGTCCCACTGGCGCCAGCGCTGGAAGATCACGCTGAGCGCCGCGCGGGTCAGCGGCCCGCGGTGGGCCAGGGTCGCGTCGCGTGCGTTCCACGCGTAGCGGAAGGGGTTGTGGCAGTAGCAGACGTGCGCGGCGTCGTCGTCGGGGATCACCCCGTGCGCCCAGGCGCTCGAGCTCGAGACGACCAGGTCGTAGCCGCGCAGGTCCAGCGCCTCGATCGCGTAGGGATAGAGCGGCAGGAGCGCCCGGAAGCTGCGGGCCGTCGGATTCGTCCGCTGCAGGAACGATGTATGGACGTTGCGGTCGGCGAACCGGCCCTCGGTTCCGTCCTCGTCATAGACGGCGGTGAACAGGTCGGCCTGCGGGAACAGGTCGCACAGCGCCATGAACACGCGCTCGGCCCCGCGGACGTCGAGGAGGAAGTCGTGCACCAGTGCCACGCGGGGCGGGGGGGGACTCACCGGCATGCGCGGCGAGTCTATGCCACCGCGCGGCCCCCGCGGCCTGCATTAGCGTGGTCGCCATGCGGATCGCCGTCGACGGGCGCCATCTGGCCGCCGGCCGCGGTGTGGCCCGCTACACCCGCTCGCTGCTGACGGCGATGACGGCGGCGTTCCCCGAGGACGACTGGCGGGTGTTCGTGGGCGGTCGCGAGCCCGTTATCGCGCCCACCCAGCTGATCCGCCACCGGCTGGGCAGCCGCGCGCTGTTCGGCGCCGGCGCGCTCGCCGGCCGCCCGCGGCTGGACCGGCTCGCCGGCGGCGCCGACGTCGTCTGGGCGCCCGCGCCGGCGCCGCTCGCCGTCTCGCGCGGCCTCCCGCTCGTGCTGACCGTCCACGACCTCTCGTGGGTCGCCTGCCCGCAAGATTTCACCGCCTACGAGCGGGCGTGGCACTGGGTTGGGCGCCTCCGCGAGCAGGCCCACCGGGCGCGGCGGATCGTGGCCGACTCGCACGCCACCCGCGACGAGCTCGTTCAGCGCTGGGGCATCGCGCCCGAGAAGATCGCGGTCGTCCATCTCGGCCCCGGGATGGCGGGGGTGGCGCACGTCGACCTCGACAGTCCGGGAGAACGTACGGAACCCCCCTATCTCCTCGCCGTCGGAGCGCTCGAGCCGCGCAAGGAGCCCGAGCTGCTCGTGCGCGCTTATGAGCGGGCACGGGCGGCGGGCCTGCGGGCGGAGCTGTGGTTCGCCGGGGAGGGGCGCCTGACCGTCGGCGGCGCCGGGGTCCGCGCGCTGGGCGACCGCGACGACGCGGCGCTCGCGGGCCTCTATGCCGGCGCGCTGGCGCTCGTGCATCCCGCGCGGCTCGAGGGCTTCGGCTTCCCGCCGATCGAGGCGCTCGCCCGCGGGACGCCGCCGATCGTCGCGGACCTGCCCGTCTACGCCGAGACCGTCGGCGCCGGAGCGCTTCGCTTCCCGCCGGGGGACGAGGCTGCGCTCGCCGACGCGATGCTGGCCGTCGAGCGCGATGCCGAGCTGCGCGACCGGCTCGTGACCGCCGGCCGCGCGGCGATCGCCCGCCTCTCCTGGGAGCGCGCGGCCCGCGAGACCCATGCCGTCCTGATGGAGGCCGCGGGCCGGTGAGTCTCTCGGTCGTCACCGTCATCCACGACTCGGCGCCGGACCTCGGCCGCCTGCTCGCTTCCATCGATGCCTATCTGCACCCGAGACCGCAGCTGATCGTCGTCGACACCGGCTCGGCCGACGACGGCGCCGCTGTCGCCCGCGCCCACGGCGCCGAGGTCGTCGACCTCCCGGCCAACCCCGGCTTCGGCGCGGCCAACAACGCCGGGGTGGCTCGCGCGCAGCACGACGTGGTCGCGCTGCTCAACCCCGACGTCGAGCTGCTCGATACCGGCCTTCTGTCGCTCGCGGCCGCCGCCCGCGCCGCCGACGCGCTGCACGCCCCGCGGCTGCTCAACGCCGACGGCTCGGTGCAGGACTCGGCCCATCCGCGGCCCGGCTCCCCCCGCGACCTGGCCCGCGCCATCAGCCCCGGTCCGGTGCGGCGAGCGATCGGCGAGCGGTCGGTGGCCTGGGCGATCGCCGCCGTCCTCGTGGCCCGCCGCGCCACGCTGCAGCGCCTCGGCCCGTTCGACCCGGCGGCGTTCCTGTTCTACGAGGACCTCGACCTTGGCCTGCGCGCGGGCGCCGCGGGCGTCCCGACGGTCCTGCACCGCGACGTCCGCCTGCGCCACGCCGGCGCACACTCCACCGGGCCGGCCTACGGCGGCGAGCCGCTGGATCTCCTCGTCGCACGGCGCCGCGCGGTCATCGAGGCCCGCCTGGGGCGCGCGGCGCGGCGCCGCGACGCCGCGATCCAGGTCCTCGAGCACGGTGTCCGCGCCCTGCGTCCGCGCGATCGGGCCCACGTGCGCGCGATCCTCGCCGCTCGCGGGTAGGACCGGTGCATGCCCCAGTACTGGTTCGCCGCCTCCACCGAGGAGTTCCTGCCCTCCCAGATGCTCGAGCAGGCCGTGGCCGCCGAGGCGGCGGGCTTCGACGGCCTCGGCTCGTCGGATCACTTCGCACCGTGGTGGCCCGAGGGCCGCGCCAGCCAGGCCTGGGTCTTCCTCGGTGCGCTGGGGCAGGTGACGAGCAGGCCGATCGGCACGGGCGTCACGCCGGTCATCCACCGCTACCACCCTGGCGTCATCGCCCAGGCCTGGATGTCGCTGGAGGAGCTCTACCCCGGCCGGATGTTCCTCGGTGTCGGATCGGGCGAGGCGCTCAACGAGGTGCCGCTCGGGCTCGACTGGCCCGAGCCGGCCGAGATGCTCGAGCGCTTCGACCGTGGGCTGGAGGCGATCACCCGCCTGTGGGCGGGCGAGACCGTGACGATGGACGGCGGCTGGTTTCGCCTGAAGGAGGCCAAGCTCTACACGCGTGCCCGGCGGCGGCCGAGGCTCTACGTGTCGGCCTTCGGCCCGGGCGCCGCCGCGATCGCCGGCCGCTACGGCGACGGCGTCTGGACGCTGGGCGACCCGGAGCGGGCGCCGGAGGTCATCGAGGCCTACCGCAAGGCCTGCTCGGACAACGGCCGCGAGCCGGGCGAGATCATCGTCCAGTCGGGCTTTCATCTGGCCGGCGACGAGCAGGCGGTGATCGCCGCGACCCGCAAGTGGAAGGCGACGCAGCTGCCCGAGGCCTACCTGCGCGACCTCCACGACCCGGCCGAGCTGCTGGCGCGCGCCGACGCGCAGATGACCGACGAGCAGTTCGCCAAGGAGGGCTTCATCGTCGCGGCGGACCCCGCCGAGCACGTCGAGCGCATCCGCGAGCTGCAGCAGCTCGACCCGACCGTGGTCTGCCTGCAGCTGATCGGCGATCTCGACCCGCTCGGCTCGATCGCCCGCTACGGCAGCGACGTGCTGCCGGCGCTGCGCGCCTAGTAGGCGATCGTCCGCAGCCGGAAGGTGTCCCATCCGTGGATCGCGATCGCGCGCATGTCCTCCAGATGGCGCGCCATCGCCCGCTCCGCCCGCTCGGCGACGCCGCTCGACACGGCGTCCAGGACGGCGCGATGGGCAGCGACCTCCCACTCGTCGTAGCCCTCCGACTGGCTGAGGTCGACGCCGCGTTCCTGCAGCTTGTCGAGGATCATCTCGATGAACTGCCGGCAGACCTCGTTCTGCGCCGCCTCCGCCAGGAGAAGGTGAAAGCGCGCCGCCTGCTTGGCCGCGGACTTGCCGCTCGCGATCGTGCGTTCTGCATCGAGGAGGAGCTCACGCAGGGCATCGAGGTCCTCGTCGGATGCGCGCTCGGCGGCGAAGCGGGCGATGGCGATCTCCATGGCGCCACGGGCGTCGAGGAGCTCGCGTGTCACGGCCCGGCTGACGGCGGCGTCGAGTGCATCGGATTGCGGCGGTCCCTCGCCGCGCACCACCGCGCCATGGCCATGGCGGACATCGATGGCGCCGATGAGCACCAGGCCGTTCAGCGCCTCGCGGATCGTGGACCGCCCGACCTGGAAATGCTCCTTGAGCGCGGCCTCGGAAGGCAGCTTCTCGCCTGGCGCCAGCGACCCGTCGCGGATGCGGTCGAGCAACTGCTGTGCGACCAGCTGCGCGAGGCTCCGACGAACGGGAGGTTCGATGCCCAGGTCCTTGGTCGTCATGCGCGCACGGCGTGCGGGGCGGCCATGCGCGCATTCTCTGCCCGCGCCAGGAGTTCTGCAATCACGCCGGCCACCCGCGGGTTCGGCTCGGTGACGGTTCGCGTCACCGGGACACTGTCGACGGCTACTCGGACGTCGGCATGCTCGCCCAACGCCACCAGCGCAAGCCCCACGCAACCCAGGGCAGTGGGATCCGCGTCGATGGTGGTGATGGGGCGCCCGTACGCGTTCGCCCGGAGGGCGACCCAGGAGGGATCTTCACGGCCCCCCGACGAGGTGATGTGGCGGATCTCCCCGGCGGCCTGCTCCACGTCGCGCATGCAGGTGCGCATCTCGCCCGCCACGCCAACCAGCAGGGCGCGAGCCAGGTCCTCGCGTGTATGAGTTGGGTGGATGCCCGACAGGCTCAGTCCGGTGGTCGCGGCACCGCTCCTCGTGCTGCCGTCGCGAGGCGGCCAGAAGCGGGTGGTGGCCAGCGGGTCGCGCACGTCTGGCGGCTGCATGAGCGCCGCACCCGGGTCCATGGCGAAGGAGGTCCGGATCCAGTCCAGCACGGTGCCGCAGTTGGAGGTGGATGCGGCCACGGCGAGCCGATCGTCGGAGGCGGTGGGCGCCAGCTCGATCCCCGGCAGCGCCAGGCTGGGGGGACCCTCCACGGCCATCAGGACAGCGCCGGTCGTCCCGACGTGCTCGACGGCTGCCCCTTCGGCATAGGCCGTTGCTCCAAGCAGCTCGATGTCGTCGCCCGCGCCCACGAGGACCCCCGCCGCACGAGGGAGGCCCAGGTCCGCGGCGGCCGCGGCGGTGAGGTTTCCGCGGACCATCGTGGGCGGGTAGACCTCTGGGAGCGCCGGGTTCGGAACGCCCGAGAGCTCCGTCAGGGCGTCTGACCACTCTCCGCTCAGCGGATCGAACATGCCGGTGCCGGCCGCGTCGATCGGGTCGGTGGCAACTGTGCCGGTCATGCGAAGGCCCAGGTAATCCTTCGGCGAGAGCATCGCTGCGGCCTGCACGAGGAGCTCCGGTTGCTCGTCCTTGAGCCACAGGAGCTTGCTGAGGGGGAGCGAGGCGTCGAGCAGCTGTCCGGTCGCTTCACGGTACGCGGCCGGCTCGAGGGCATCGAGGAGCGCGGCTCCCCGCCGGTCGTGAAGGGTCAGGCAGGGCAGGAGCGGGACACCACCGGCCGTGGTCAGCACGAGGGCGTGCATGTGCCCGGTCGGAACGACCATCTCGACCGACGAAGGCTCTGGCAGCCTCGCGGTCATGACTCTGAGCGCGCGCCACCAGTCCTCGGGGTCCTGTTCGGCCCGGCCGTCCTCCCTCGTCGTCCGGTAGGCCTCGCGGTCACTGTGAACGATGCGGCCCGCGCGATCGGCGAGCGCGACCTTGACGAAGGACAGCCCGCAGTCGACGACGAGGATCATGCGTCGTCCCAGGTGTAATGGACG
>JAWVFY010000428.1:0-4777 GCA_033855575.1 Solirubrobacteraceae bacterium | reverse complement strand
TCATGACCGGGACGCCGCTGAGCGTCGGCAGCCCGCAGGAGGTGATCGAGAAGACGCTGGAGTTCCAGGAGGGCTTCGGCGACTACCAGCGCCAGCTCTGGAACATCGACTCGATGGGCCTGCCGCTCGAGGTGGCGCTCGAGCAGGTCGAGCTGCTCGGGACCGAGGTCGTGCCCGTCCTGCGCAAGGAGATGGAGACGCGGCGCAAGCCGAGCGTGCCCGACGCGCCGACGCACGCCAGCCTGCGGCGCGCGAAGTACGGCGACGCCGAGGCGCGCCAGCCGCGCCCGAACCCCAACCGCGGCGACAACCTGACCGGGACCTCCCCGTACCAGGACAGCGACCCCGACGTCGTCGCCGACCCCCCGCTCGTCGCCTGAGGCCATGGCCAGCCGGACCCGCATCGCAAACGAGGCGTGGGAGGCACTGTTCCGCGCCCAGGCGACGATCGCCCAGCAGCTCACGGACGCCGACGTCTGGCACGAGCTCAGCCCTCGCGAGTACGGCGTCCTGTACGCACTGTCGACCGCGCGCGACGGCCTGCGGATCACCGAACTGCGCAGCGACGTCCTGCTGACCCAGCCCGGCATCTCGCGACTGATCACCCGGCTCGAAGCCGCGGGACTCGTCGAACGCCTCGACGACCCCGACGACGGACGGGCCTGCCGCATCCGCCTCACCGAGGCCGGCGCGCGCGCCCAGCGCAACGTCGGCCTCCGACACGGCCGCCACGTCGCTCAGACGATGGCCCGCGGCCTCAGCAACGACCAGCTTCTGCAACTGCGCGACCTCTGCCGCTCGGTGACCACGACAGAAAGCACCTGACCATGAGCATCACCCCAGCCCCCGACCGCAAGCGCGTCGTCGTGGTGAGCGCGGGGACGGGCAATCCGTCCTCCACGCGCCGGCTCACAGACGGCATCGCCCGGACGAGCCTCGACCTCCTCAAGCAGGCCGGGACGCCGGCGACGGCAAACGTCATCGAGCTCGGACCGCTCGCCGTCGACACCGCGCGCGCCGCCGTGGCCGGCTTCCCCGGCGAGCAGCTCCAGGCGGCCATCGACCGGCTCGCGGCCGCCGACGCGATCATCGCCGCCACCCCCGTCTACAAGGCCGGCCTCAGCGGCCTGTTCAAATCGTTCGTCGACGTCCTCGACGACGACCTGATCGTCGCCAAGCCCGTGCTGCTCGCGGCGACGGGCGGCACGGCGCGACACGCCCTGGTCATCGACGACCAGATGCGTCCGCTGTTTGCCTACATGCGCGCCCTCACGCTCCCGACTTCTGTGTACGCCGCGCCAGAGGACTGGGGCACCGGCGAGCTCGGCACCCGCATCGAGCGCGCCGCCACCGAGCTTGCGGTCATGGTGCGAGCCGGCGTCGAGCAGCACGTCGCCGACGACGCATGGTCGAGCTACCAGCACGAGTTCGCCGGCAACGCCAGCCGCGCCGACCGCACCGCAGCCGACATCGACTTCGACTCCCGGCTCATGCGCCTCGCCGCCGGCGGCCGCCAGGCGCCGCCGCAGCGCGACGCCGCCTGACCATACAACGGCTCGCTGTGGTCACAGCTACGGCGTCGACTGCAGTTGTGGAGCCATGCTGACCAGTTTGACCAGGCGCCGCTCGGTCTCGGCGTCCGATGGCACGAACACTTGGAGGCGGATGCCTGAGCGGGGAGCAAGCCACGTGTTGGACACCTGGAAGTGAAGAACGCCGACGGTCGCGTTGCGAAACGTCCGGGTCTTGGAGTCCTCGACCTGTGCGACTGCGTGGCGGCCCCACAGCTCGGCGAACTCTGGAGAGGCCGCCTGGAGCCGGGAGACGAGGTTTCTCCATAGGGGATCGGCAACATGCTCGGCCATGGCGACGCGGAGGTTTGCGACCATCCGTGCGGCGGTTGCTTCCCAGTCGACGTTGCCCCGTCGGAAGGCCGGGTCGGTAAAGGTCAGCCAGACACAGTTGCGTTGGTCGGTGGGTATCGCGTCGAGGTCGCGGAACAGCAAGCGCAGCGCGGTGTTGTAGGCGAGCAGGTCGTACTTGCCACCTTGCACACAGGCTGGGTAGGGGTCAAGCTTGGCCAGCACGTCCCGCATCTGCGGGGTGACGGCGTCGCACTCGGCCGTCGTCGCCGGGTCTCGAGTGCCGGCCAGGGTGAACAGGTGGCTGCGTTCATCGTGGTCGAGGAGGAGCGTTCGGGAGAGAGAATCGAGCACCTGGTCGGACACGTTGATGTCGCGGCCTTGTTCGAGCCACGTGTACCAGGTCGTGCTCATGCCGGCGAGTTGTGCGACTTCTTCCCGGCGCAGCCCCGGCGTGCGGCGACGCCCGAGATAGATCACCCCTACTTGCTCGGGCGAAAGCCGCTCCCGTCGGCTGCGCAGAAACTCGGCCAGCTCGGCCCGCCGTAAGCGCGCCGGATCCTCGGAACCCGTAGACGCCACCACTGTCGCCATCGTCAGCCTCCTAGGCTGGTGGATCTGCCACCAGTATAAACGGCGCCCCGCTACTAGGTTCACCGCCGTTTATCGTCGTCGTCATGTCCGCCGCCGTCAGCCGTCGGATCGGTTTTCATGCCGTCGAGGACGCCGGCTATCTGAGCGGGGTCGGGATTGCCGTGCTGATCGTCTGTGTGTTCATGCCGCAGGTCGACTACTTCATCGTCAATGTCGCTCTGCCGACGATCGATCGGTCGCTGCACGCTTCGTCTGGTGCTCTTGAGCTGGTGGTCGCGGGCTATGGCACCGCGTACGCTGCCCTGCTGGTCGTCGGTGGCCGCCTGGGCGACATGGTTGGCCGCCGTCGGGTGCTCTCGATCGGGCTCGCCGGCTTTACCGTGGCGTCACTTGGGTGTGGTGTGGCGCCCAGCGTGTGGTTCTTGCTCGGTGCCCGTCTGGTGCAGGGCGCCTCCGCGGCCATGATCGTCCCGCAGGTGCTCGCGACCTTCCACGCCACCCTTCACGGCGCCAGGCTGCACCGAGCGCAAAGCCTGTACGGCGCCGCCGCCGGACTCGCCATCGCCGTCGGGCAGCTCGCCGGTGGACTGCTCGTGAGCGTCAACATCGCCGGGACCACATGGCGACCGATCTTCTGGGTCAACGTCCCCATCGGCCTCGCCACACTCAGCGCCGTCCAACGGTTCGTACCCGCGACGCGCTCGCAGCACCCTGCCACCATCGACCCGGCTGGGACCCTGATGTTCGCGGCGACGCTGGTCATTCTCCTCGTGCCGCTCGCCGAAGGCCAACCAAACGGCTGGCCGATGTGGACCTGGGTCGCCCTCGCCTGCGCCCCCGTTGTCGCGTGCCTCACCATCGTTGCTGAACGTCGCTTTGAGAGCCGGGGCGGGGTTCCGCTCCTCCCGCCATCGCTGCTGAGGATCCGCTCGATGCGGCGAGGCCTGGTGCTCCAGTTCCTGTTCATGCTCAGTTACGGCGCGTTCATGTTCGTCTTCGCCCTCACCATCCAAGACGGTCTGCACGCCAGTCCCCTCCGCAGCGGCCTCGCCATCGTCCCCATGGCCGTCGCGTTCTTCATCGGCTCGCTGTTCACCCCCCGGGCGATCACACGGCTCGGCGCTCGCAAGACCGTGGCTGTCGGAGCCACCGTGGACGGGATCGGACTGGCCGGGCTCATCCTCATCGTCCTCGGCGGATGGCCGGACGTCAGCCTGCTGGCCCTGGCTCCGGCCTTGGCCGTCGCGGGAGTGGGCCAAGCCTTCGTGTTCGGGTCGCTGTTCCGCCTTGTGCTCGCCGACGTACCGCAGCATCACGCGGGTGTCGGGGGAGGCGTGCTCGTCACCATCCAACAAAGCGGGCTCGCCCTCGGTGTCGCCACGGTCGGCACCCTCTACCTCGGTCTCGAGACCCACGGCATCTCCCAGGCGTTCGCCGCCGCCACAGCCGCCCAAATCGCCATCATGGCCGTCCTCGCGATTGCCAGCCGTGCCGTGCCACACGCGATCCGCCCGGCGACCAAACCTGGATAGATCGCGGAGGAAGCCGCCGTGAAGCTCACTGTCAACGGCCTCGAGGTTGACGTCGACGATCGGCACGCCAACACTCCGCTGCTCTGGGTGCTCAGAGAAGTTCTTGACATGCGCGGCACGAAGTTCGGGTGCGGCGCGGGCTTCTGCGCCGCGTGCACGGTTCTGATCGACGGTCGCAATGTGAAGTCGTGCCAGACGGTCACTGAGCGCGCGGTCGGCAAAGGTGTGACTACCGTAGAGGGAGCCTCCGGGCCCGTAGTCAACGCCGTCCGCGACGCCTGGCACCGCGGGAACGTCGTGCAGTGCGGGTACTGCCAGCCCGGCCAAACACTGGCGGCGGTCTCGCTTCTCGAGGCAGACCCATCCCCGGACGAGGCCAAGATCGACCAGTGGATGAGCGGGAACTTGTGCAGGTGTGGGACGTACCCGCGGATCCGAACCGCGATCGACGCGGCGGCGGAGACGCTCAGCACGGGGATTGACCCCGGTGAGCTGACGGCGCCGGCGGAGCCCGAGTTCCAGCGGCTGACCCCACAGGACGCTGCCGATCCCGTCCATCCGTATATCCGGATCCGCGAGGACGGGACGATCGTCGCGTACTCGAGCCAGATCGAGATGGGACAGGGAATCCATACCGGCCTCGCGACGATCGTCGCCGAGGAGCTCGACGCAGAGTTCGAGCGCGTCCGTGTCGTCAACGCCGCGAACGGGCGAGGTCCCAACGGCGACGTCTACGGAAACCCCGAGTTCGGTAGTGCGTTCCAGTTCACGGGAGCGTCGAACTCGATG
>JAWVFY010000427.1:0-3402 GCA_033855575.1 Solirubrobacteraceae bacterium | reverse complement strand
CCCGCTGCTGCTCGAGGCCGTCGAGGTGGCGCTGCGCGCCGCGGCCCTGACCGGCGGCGCGGTCGATCCGACGGTGGGCGAGGCCCTGGTGCTCGCCGGCTATGACCGCGACTTCGCGCTCGGGCTGCAGGAGCCGGCGCGGCCGGTGCGCGCCCGGCGGGTGCGTGGGTGGCGGGCGATCGCGGTCGATCGCGCCCGCGGGCGCATCACGGTCCCGCGCGGCGTGCGCGTGGACCTCGGCGCCACCGCCAAGGCGCTGGCCGCCGATCGCGCTGCCGCGGCGGCTGCTCGCGCGGGCGGCTGCGGGGCGCTGGTCAATCTCGGCGGCGACATCGCCGTCGCGGGCGAACCGCCGTCCGGCGGCTGGAGCGTGCGCGTCGCCGACGACCACCGTGCGGCCCCCGATGCGCCCGGCCAGACGCTGACGATCGGCTCGGGCGGCCTGGCCACCTCGAGCACGACGGTGCGGCGCTGGGGGCGGGCCAGTCACCACATCATCGATCCGCAGACGAGCCGCCCGGCCGACTCGCGCTGGCGCACGGTCAGCGTCGCCGCGGGCAGCTGCGTCGACGCCAACACCGCCGCCACGGCGGCGATCGTTCGCGACGGCGACGCGCCGGCCTGGCTGGAGTCCGCGATGCTGCCGGCCCGGCTCGTCGATCGCGACGACCGCGTGCTCGCCGTGGCGGGTTGGCCCGCGGAACGGGCGGCGGCATGATCATCGCCGCCGGCCATGGACCCTCGGCGCTCTGGTACGCCACGCGCGGCGCCGGAGCCGTCACGCTGGTCCTGCTGACGGCCAGCGTCGTGCTGGGCATCGGCGAGGTTCGCCGCTGGCGGCCGGCGGGCGCGCCGCGCTTCGCCGTCGCCTCGCTGCACCGGACCCTCTCGCTGCTCGCGCTCGTCGTCCTCGTGGTCCACATCGTCACGACGGTCCTCGACCCGTTCCCGCGGATCGGCCTGCTCACCGCCGTGGTCCCGTTCGCAACCAACTACCGGCCGCTGTGGATGGGGATGGGAACCCTGGCGTCGGACCTGATCGTCGCCCTGATCGTCACGAGCCTCGTGCGCCGGCGGCTGGGCTACCGCGCCTGGCGCGGGCTGCACTGGCTGGCCTACGCCTGCTGGCCGGTGGCCGTCCTGCATGGCCTGGGCACCGGGTCGGACGCCAAGACCACCTGGATGCTCGCCCTGACGCTGGGCTGCGTCGGCGCCGTGGCCGTCGCCTTGGCCAACCGCCTCGCCGCGCGGGGCATCGCACCCGGCGCCCGCATCAGCGGCGTGGCCACGATGGCGCTGGCCGGCCTCGGCCTGGCCATCTGGCTGCCGCAGGGCCCGCTGGCCAGCGGCTGGGCGAGCCGCGCGGGCACGCCGGCGTCGGTGCTCAACGCGTTCGCTCCGCCGAAGGTGGTCGCCCCGCGCGTCCGGGCCGCGCCGGTCGACGCCCTGGCCCAGCCGTTCTCCGCGACGCTGGCGGGGACGATCCACAACGGCGTCAGCAGCGACGGCACCGCCGTGGTCGACCTGTCGATGCGGCTGCACGGCGGCCCGCACGGCGTGCTGCGCATCCGGCTCGGCGGCCAGGCGACCTCGGGCGGCGGCCTGCAGATGAGCGCCAGCTCGGTCACCTTCGGGCCGCCCAGCCAGCCGACCCGCTACCAGGGCCGGATCGACTTCCTCCAGAACACGCAGTTGCGGGCGCTGGTCGGCTCCGCGGACGGCCACGCCGTCCGACTGACGGTCGACCTCTCCCTGGGCCAGACCACCGTCAACGGCCGGGTCGTCGGCACACCGGTCCGGAGCCGGGCATGACGCTCCCGCGCCTGCTCGCCGGCCTGCCCGAGGACGGATCGCCGATCTCGCTCGCCGACCACGAGGCCATCCACGGGCCGCCGGGCGAGAGCGGCACCGGCCTGATCGAGGCGACCGCGCGCGCAGGTCTGCACGGCCGCGGCGGCGCCTCGTTTCCCACCGCGGTCAAGCTGCACAGCGTCAGCCAGGAGCGCGGGCCGCGCGCGGTCCTGGTCAACGCCGCCGAGGGCGAGCCGATGAGCTTCAAGGACCGCGTGCTCCTCGCCCGTGCTCCGCACCTGGTCCTCGACGGCGCGCTGGCGGCGGCCGCCGCGGTCGGCGCCGACCGGATCGTCGTCGCCGTGCGCGAGGACGCCTCCGCGGCCCGTGCCGCGGTGACCGGCGCCGTCGCCGAGCGCGGCCTGCGCAGGCGCGTGAAGGTGCGTGCCGTCCCCGTCGCCTATCTCGCCGGCCAGGAGGGCGCGCTCATCCGCCACCTCGACGGCGGCCCGCTCAAGCCCCCCGCCGTCCCGCCGTTGCCCTACCAGCGCGGCCTGCGCGGACACCCGACGCTCGTCCAGAACCCCGAGACGATGGCCCACCTCGCGCTGATCGACCGCCACGGCGCCGGCTGGTTTCGCGAGCTGGGCACCGAACGGCATCCGGGCTCGGCGCTCGTGACCGTGACCGGCGCGGTCCGCGGGCCGGGGGTGCAGGAGATCGCCTGCGGGACCGCTCTCGAGGAGGTCATCCGCACCGCGGGGGGCACGACCGAGCCGCTGCAGGCTGTCCTCGTCGGCGGCTTCCATGGCACGTGGCTTCCCGCCGATCACGGGTCGATCACCCTCGACGACGAGAACCTGCGCCGCCACGGCGCCAGCCTGGCCGCCGGGGTGATCGTGGCGCTCGGCGAATCGGCCTGCCCGGTCCAGGAGCTCGCCCAGACGATGGCCTGGCTCGCCGACCAGAGCGCCCACCAGTGCGGCCCGTGCGCCAACGGCATGCCGGCCCTGGCCGGGCTGATGGCGGCACTGGCCGCCGGCCGGGCCCCGCGCGAGTACCGCCAGCGGCTCAAGCGCTGGTGCGCCCAGGTCCCCGGACGGGGCGCCTGCCATCTTCCCGACGGCGCCGTGCGCTTCCTGTCCACCGGGCTCGCGGTCTTCGCCGAGGAGGTCGCCGACCACGTCGCCCACGGCCCGTGCGATGCGTGCGCGGGGCCGGTCACGCTGGCGGTTGCCGTCCCGCGGGCGCGGCGGAGGGCGGCATGAGCGCAAAGCTTCGCGTGGACCCGATCGCCTGCACCGGGCACGGCCTGTGCCACGAGCTGTTCCCCGAGTGGATCGAGCTCGACGACTGGGGCTATCCGATGATCGACGATCGGCCGATCCCGGCCGACCTCCTCGGCCACGCGCGCCGGGCCGCCGACGCCTGCCCCAAGCTTGCGCTGCTCGTCGAGGCCGAGCGCGCGCGCGGCTGACGCCGCGCCGGCGCTCAGGCCAGCAGCGGCAGTCGCAGCTCGAACCGCGTGGTGGGGGCGGGCACGACGCGCAGCGAGCCGTGGTCGGCCTGGGCCAGGGCACGGGCGAGGTGCAGCCCGATGCCGGTGCTGCC
>JAWVFY010000426.1:0-8807 GCA_033855575.1 Solirubrobacteraceae bacterium | reverse complement strand
GTCGTGGACGCCGAGCGCGACCAGCGGGTCCTCCGCCAGGCGCTGGAGCGCGGCGAACGTCGGCTTGAGACGCTGGTTGAAGGCCACGTTGCGCCGCAGCGAGCCCGTGCCGACCTCGAATGCGTCGGCGAGGTCGGGCGCGGCGGTGCGTAGCGCGCGCACGCCTGGGGCGAGGTCGTGGAAGAGGCCGGCGCTGTTGGCCAGGAACGGGCGCTGGGGCGGCAGGTCGCGGATCGCGGTGTCCAGGGCGCCCGGTGCGTTCTGGATCGACTGCTGGTAGTCGGCGCGCACGCGGTCGATCGCGCCGAAGGTGATGTCGAAGCCCTTGAACAGGCCGGCCTGCTGCTCGGCCACCGGGGCCACCTCGGCCGCAGCGCGATCGAGCGCCTGGAACAGCGCGACCAGCTTGGTCCGCGGGTCGGCCAGGTTCGTCGCCACGGGAGTGAGGTAGTTCAGCAGCGGGTTGAGGTCGGTGATGATCCGGTTGATGTCCGCCCCGCGGCCGGCGAGCAGGTTGCCGATGTTCTGGAGGTTGGTGCGCGAGGCGGCCCGGGTCTTGGGGTCGAATGTCCCGAGCAGCTCGTCGAGCTCGACCGGATGCGGCTTGGCCTGGCTCAGCGGGACCGTCGCGCCGTCGGGGAAGCCTCCCTTGCCCTGTCCCTTGGTGATCTCGAGGTACTTCAGGCCCAGCGCCGAGCGCGGCCGGATGAGGACCGTCGAGTCCCTGGGCAGCGGCTTGAGCGAGGTGTCGAGCTTGAGCGCGAGCTGCGCGGTGATCGCGCCGTTGGCATGGCGGATCGGGACGATGTTGTCGACGAACCCGACCCGCGTCCCGCCGACCCGCACCTCGTTGCCGCGCACGAGCTGGGCCGCGCTGGGCACGTTGACCTTCAGCGAGTAGGTCGGGACGAACGGCAGGCCGTTGTTGGCGTTGTAGGCCAGGAACACGGCGACGATGACGATCAGCGTCGTGGCGGCGCCGATGAGGACCGGGTTGGCGGCGATCGAGGCCGAGCGGCGGTTCATGCCCCGCCTCCCAGCAGGTAGTCGAGCAGGCGCTGCGACGCGCTGGTGGCGGGAGCGCTCTGCGTGTCGGTGCCGGCGGTCGCGGCCGGTGCGGCGGCTGGCGCGGTCGTCGCGTTGCCGCTGGTCACCGGCGCGCTCGTGCTCTGCGACCGGGACCCGGACGCAGGGGCCTGCGCGGCTGCGTTGTCGGTGGCCTTGGCGCCGCCCGTCAGGCGGATCGCCTCCGCGGGGCTCATGCCGCGCAGCACGGCGCCGGTGCGGCGCGTGGCGAGGCTCATGCCGGGCTGGTGGAGCGCCTGCAGTGCGGTCATCGTGCGGTTGGCCGCGGCGGTCGTGATCGGCTTCTGGAAGTTGGCCGAGCAGGCGCTCTGCTTGGAGCTCTCCGTCGCGTACTGCGTGCACAGGTTGAGGATCAGCGAGGCCCGCAGGTAGTGGCCGAACGAGTCGTAGCCGTTGATCGCGGACACCTGGTAGAAGAGGTAGTCCATCAGCCGCTCGATGCCGCCGGTGTACTTGAAGCTGGTGGTCAGCGCCGCGAGGTTGGCGGCCAGCGGCTTGGCGGTCCTGGCGAACGTGCGGATGTCGGTGACGATCGGCTTGGCCGCGACCAGCGCCTTGCGCCCGGGGATCGTCGCCTGGCCCAGCGACTTCAGCGAGACGGTGGCCGAGCTGGAGAACGGCCCGGTGGCCTTGATGAAGCGGCTGACCTGGGGGGCGACAGCGTGCAGGTTGCGCAGCACCGGCGTCGCCTGGTCAGCGAAGCCCGACAGGCGGGCCAGCGTCGGGCGCAGCTGGCCGAGGAAGGCCGGCAGCTTCTGGAACTGGGCCTTGAAGGCCGGCTGCTTCTGGGCCGTCGCGGTGGCCAGCGTGGCCGCGTGGTCGACGAAGCCCTGGACATGCACCCGCTCGCGCGCCAGCGGCGCCAGCGCGATGTCGGACTGCTTGGCCAGGTCGCCCAGCACCTTGTCCTGGGAGGCCAGGAGGTTGAGGACCCGGTCGGTGGCCTTCAGCGCCGGGTCGGCGTTGCGGATGACGCTGTTGAGGTCGCCTCCGCGGGCGGCGAGCCCGGTCCCGAACTCGTTGATGAGGATGCCCAGGCGCTGGCGGAAGGGCAGCCGCATGATGTTGTTGACCAGGTCGATGTCGACCGGGCGCGACGTGTTGGTCGACGGCAGCAGGTGCTGGCCGGCGCCGGCCTGGCCGTTGGGGATCACGCTCAGCGGCGGCGGCGACTGCTGGCCGACCGGGTGAGGCTGGGTCAGCGTGCACTCGACGAAGCGCTCGCCGATCAGGCCCTGCGGGCGGATGGTGCACTCGGCGTCCTTGCGGAAGTCGCCGAAGCCCGGGCGCGTGACGGTGAAGACCACCGCGGCCTTCTGGTCGGGCGTGACGTCGAGCGAGTCGATGCTGCCGACCTTGACGCCCGCGACCTTGACGTCCTCGCCCTGGACCAGCGCGAATGCGTTGTCGAAGATCGCGCGGACCTGGTAGTTGCCGCCGCCGTTGGACGCGCCCGTGCCCGCCACGGCGAGCGCGGCGGCGGCCGCCAGCACGAGCACAAGAGCCAGGACGCGCCTCATGGGCCGGGCAGCACCTGGCTGGGGTTGCAGTCCACGTTGGCCTGGGCGTCCTGGTAGGGCGCCGAGCCGTCGGCGGCGGGTTGGCTGGCACCGCCCGGACAGCGCTCGAGCATGCCGGTCTGCAGCGTCGGCAGCCGCTGGCTGCCGGGGATGGCCTTCAGCGCCCCGCCCGCCGGGTTGTCGGTGAACGAGTAGGCGTTGAAGATCGGCTGGATGCGCGCGTAGTGGCCGTTGGCGTCGTAGTTCGACGCGCCCTGGCCGAAGTCGCGGAACCAGCCGACGAGGTCGGGCGTGTAGGGCCGCACGAACGAGACCACCGGCACCGTCTTGCGCAGCGAGGCGATGGTGTCGGCGAACGTCGGCTTGGCCAGCGCGGCGAGCTTCGGCGCCTTGCCCAGCAGGTCGATGAGGTCGTTGTTGGCGCCCGACCGGGTGACGAGCAGACGCAGGTTGTGGATCGTCGGCCTGGCGTCGGCGACCAGCGGGCGCAGCGCCCGGAAGAACGGCGCCAGGCGCTTGGTGGCCGGCAGCGACACGGTCGTCAGGCGGTCGAGGTCCCCGAGGGTGGCGCGCAGGTTGACGAACGTCGTGTTGCCACGCCGCAGCGTCTCGGGCAGCAGCGCCAGCGCCCGCGACAGCGCCTGGTTCTCCGAGCCGATCGCCGCAGCGGTGGTGTTGGCGTTGGTCACCAGGTTGGTGAGGTCGGCCTTGCGGGCGGCCAGCGCGGTCGTCGCCTTGGCGCCGTAGATGATCAGGTCCTCGAAGGCCTGCTGGTCGCGGTCGGCCTCGCTGACCAGCCGCGCCGCGGTGGAGATCGCCGGGTTGAAGTACAGCGCGGCCTTGTTGTTCTGCGCGCCGCGGCCGGCGTACTGGGTGGCCGAGCCCTTGATGACCTGCTGCAGGGCCGCGCGGGTGGACGGGTTGAGCGTGTTGAACAGCTGATCGAGGTCGACGGGCGAGGTCGTGCTCGCCGTCGTCAGGATGCTGTCGTCGCCGAGCTTGGGCGACGAGTTCGGGCCGGGCGTCAGCGCGATGTAGCGGTTGGCGACCCCGGAGAGCGACGTCTCGCGGATGATCGCCGTCGTCCCGGAGTGCAGCGGCGCGTAGGGCTCGTCGACCGCCACGGTGATCTGCGCCTGGTTGTTGGCGGTCAGCGCGATCTTCTGCACCGAGCCGATGCGCCGGCCGCCCACCTGCACGTCGTCGCCCTTGACCAGCTGGCCCGCGTTCTGGAAGGTCAGCCGGTAGGTGTGGGAGGAGCCGCCGTTGAGCAGCACCACGGCGACGACCACCACCGCCACCACGAGCGCGCCGAGCGCCGCGGCGCGGGCGGCCGTCATCGAACCCCCGGCTCGGGGTAGCGACGAACGGGACGGGATGGGAAGCGGGGCAGCGGGGCGTGGGACATTCGGTGGGACCGGAAGTGCCCATCGTGAAGACGGGATGTTGAGGCGGCGTGAAGCCGCTGGGGAGTGTTTCTACTCCATCCCCAGCGGTCCCTGCGACTCGCCCGACAAGAACTGGCGCACGAACGCGTTGTCGGAGTTGAACAGCTCCTCCGCCGGCCCGGACTCGACAATGCGGCCCTTCCACAGGACCGAGATGTGCTCGGCGACGCGCCGTGCGCTCATGATGTCGTGGGTGATGACGACATAGGCGCCGCCGTTCTCCTCGTGGATCTCCTGGATGAGCTCGCACAGCAGGGCGGTGCGGACGGGATCCAGGCCGGAGTCCGGCTCGTCGAAGAGCACGATGTCGGGGTCGAGCACGAGCGCCCGCGCGAACCCTGCGCGCTTGCGCATGCCGCCCGAGAGCTCGTTGGGCATCTTGTCGCCGGCGTCGGCCAGGCCGACCTCGGTCAGGCGGCGGTTGACGATCTCCATGATCTCGTCCTCGCCCTTGTCCGTGTGCTGGCGCAACGGGAAGGCGACGTTGTCGAGCAGGTTCATGGAGCCGAACAGAGCGCCGTCCTGGAACAGCACGCCGAACTTCTTGCGCATGGCGAACAGCTCGTCGTCCTGGAGGTTCGGCACGGAGAGTCCGTGGACGAGCACGTCGCCCTCGTCCGGGTAGAGCAGCCCGACCATGTGCTTGATGCACACCGACTTGCCGGTGCCCGACGGGCCGAGGATCATCGAGATCTGGCCCTCGGGGAGGCCCATGTTCAGGCCGCGCAGGATCTTGTTGCGGCCGAATGCCTTGTGGACGTCGACGAACTCGATCGCGTCCTCGGAGCCGTGCGGGCGCTGGGCGCCCGTGTGCCACTGGTACTCCTCCTCGTCGCCGTCGCCGCTGCGCGACTCGTTGACGACCGACACGCGCGACTGCGCGGCTTCGCGATCGCGCTCGGCCGCCGAGGACGGCGTGGGGACAGGCGCCGGGACCTCGTCCTGCGCGACGGGTTCGTCGATCGCGGGCTCGGGGGTCGTCGAGGGCACGGCATGCTCCTCCGGCAGCCACTGGGCGTCGGTCGTCGGCTCCTCGGCCGCCCTCGGCTGCTCGATCGCCGGCTCCTGCACCGGGCGCTCGTCGGACGGGTCAGCGGGCTCCTCGCCCTTACGCGGGATGCGTGGCACGGGTCAACCTCCGATCGGGGCTCTCGGGTTGGCACCCCAGAAGATCTGTGTTCCGAGCATGCCTATGAGATGCACAAGGACGATGTTCAAGACCATCGACTTCGCGGTCGCGGTGCCCACCCCCACCGGGCCGCCCGACGCGTTGTAGCCGTAGTAGCAGCCCACGAGCACGATGACCGTGGCCATGCACATGCCCTTGATGACGCTGAAGAGCAGGTCGGGTGGGTTCTGGAACATCCAGAAGATCAGGAAGTAGCCGCCGCTGGAGACCTCTCCGATCTGCTGGACCACCGCCAGGTAGGAGGCCAGGAACCCGGCGCCGACCGCGGCGATGTACATGAACGGGAGCACCATCCAGGCGGCCAGAAGGCGCGTGGCGCACAGGAACAGCACGCTGTCGATGCCCATGACCTCGAGCGCGTCGATCTCGTCGGAGATCCGCATCGAGCCCAGCTCGGCCACGATTCCGGTGCCCACCTTGGCGGCCATCATGTAGCCGAACGCGTAGGGCACCAGCTCGCGCAGGTCACACCACGCCGCGAACACGCCCGCGTAGGCCGGCGCGCCGACGGCACGGTTGAAGTAGGCGCCCTCGATCCCGCACTGCAGGCCGATGATGAAGACCAGGCCCCAGATGACCAGCGTCGAGCTGAGGATCAGGATGCCCGACTGGCGCAGCGCCTCGCCGAAGAAGCGGAAGACCCGCAGGCCGTAGACGTCGCCGAGGACCCGGCCGGCGAACTTGGCGATCTCGCCGAACGACGAGACCCACCCGCCGACAACCGCCATTACTTGATCACCTGGATCTCGGGGTGCGTGGCGAGCAGCGTCTGCGTGAACACGTAGTTGAACGCGAAGACGCCCAGGAAGGCGATGACCACCGCCTGGTTGACCGCCCGGCCAACGCCCTCGGCGCCGCCCGACGCGGTCATCCCCTTGTAGCAGCAGACGATCGCGATGATCGCGCCGAACAGGGTGGTCTTGAGGATCGACCCCCAGAGATCCGTGGTGCTCGCGTTGGTGAAGAACGTCGCCCAGAACGGCCCGAGCGGCGCACCGTTGACGAGCGTCGCGAGGATGCCGCCGAAGATGCCGAACAGCAGCGCGTAGATGTCGAACAGCCCGGTGACGAGCATCAGCGCGAGGAAGCGCGGGACGACGAGGTTCTTGACCGGGTCGACGCCGAGCACCTGCAGCGCGTCGAGCTCCTCGCGGATCTTGCGCGCGCCGAGGTCGGCGGTGATCGCCGTGCCCGCCACGCCGGCCAGCACGATCGCATCGACGAACGGCGCGAACTCGCGGATCGAGGCGAGAACGAAGAACCCGCCCAGCCGGTCGAGGGCACCGAAGAGCACGAGGAAGTTCGCGGCCTGCAGGCCCGGCGCGCCGTAGCCGAAGGCCACGGTCGAGACGAGCAGCGGGAACCAGCACAGCCGCAGAGCGAAGAGGAACTGGCTGACGAACTCGCCGCCATAAGGGTACGGCGGACGCAGGGCAGACACGATGGTCTTGCCCGTCAGGATCATCATGTCCCCGACTTCCTCGAGCAGGTTCTTCGTGGGAAGAAACGCCCGATCGGCGACGGTGCGTACCACTGTCTCTCTCCTCAGACCCCAGGGGTGAACTGGTCCCGTCTCTGCCGACAATCTATGGCACAGCGCGCCGTGCTGCCAACCGGGAACCCATCCACAACGCAAGCTTCACCGAATCGGCGGCCCGCGTGCCCAGGTCGTGGTAGGTTCCGCGCCGCCGTGAGGAGGAGGACCGCCACCGCGCTGGGAGCTGTCGCCGTGCTGGCCGCCGGCTGCGGCGGCGGCACGCGGCAGGACGCCAGCGAGCCGTCGGGCACCTTCAACGTGAAGGTCACGCACGCGTCGTTCCCGACCAAGCAGCGGCTCGCGCGCCAGGAGCGCATGATCGTCGAGGTCAAGAACACCGACACCAAGACGATCCCCGACGTCGCGATCACCGTCGACCCGGGCTTCACTACCCGCTCGACGCGGACCGATCTCGCCGACCCCAACCGCCCGGTGTGGATCGTCGACGTGGGCCCGGTCGGGGGCATCACCGCGACCACCAACACCTGGGCGCTCGGCCCGCTGGCGCCCGGCCAGTCGCGGCGGTTCGTCTGGAAGGTCACCCCGGTGGTGGCCGGCGCCCGCCAGGTCCACTTCCGCATCGCGGCGGGGCTCAACGGCAAGGCCAAGGCCCAGGTCGCCAACGGCGACATCCCCGAGGGCACGTTCGCCGTGGACGTCTCGTCCAAGCCGGCGCAGGCCACGGTCGATCCGACGACCGGCAAGGTCATCGACAGCAACTCGTCGACGGCGGGCGGCGGCTGAGCGGGCCGCTGCGCGCGGCCGTGGGCGTCGCGTGCGCCCTGGCCCTGCTGCCGACCGGGGCGATCGGCGCCGGCTCCAGCCCACCACCTCGCTGCTTCGGCGCCGCATCGCGCGACCCCGAGCACCCGTGCCGCAACTCGGCGCTGACCCATCGCGTGACGCCGAGGCCCGCGGACGCCGTCCTGGAGCCCGAGGCGACGTGCGATCCGCCGCCGCCCTCCCCCGGCCCCCCGCCGCCGTGCACGTTCGGCGTCCCCGCGGACGACGCCGCGTCGACGATGCTGCTCCTCGGCGACAGCCACGCGACGCACTGGCGACCGGCGCTGGACGTCGTCGCCGTGCGCCTGCACTGGCACGCGATCTCCCTGACGCGCTCGAGCTGCCCGTTCTCCGAGGCCACCTACGACGAGCCCGCGCCCAAGCCGAGCCAGTGCCGCACGTTCAACCGCGACGTGGTCACGTTCGCCGAGGACCACCCGGAGGTCCAGACGGTCGTCGTCTCCGAGGACCACGAGCCGTTCGTCGCGGCGCCCGGCTCGAGCGCCCGCGAGCAGCAGATGGCCGGCTTCGCGGCGGCCTGGCGGGCGCTGCCCGACACCGTCAAGCACATCATCGTGATCCGCGACGTCACCTACGAGCGCCCGTCGACGCCGGGATGCGTGGACCGCGCCCTGCGCCGCCGCCGCGACGCGGGCATCGCCTGCGCTCTGTCCAGGAGCAGCGCGCTCAAGCCCGACGTCGCGGTCGCCGCCGCGCGCCGTGAGCAGGCCGCCGGTCCCGCCGCGCGCGTCTCGGTCGTCGACCTGACGCCGTTCCTGTGCGGGCGCCGGCTCTGCTACCCCGTGGTCGGCGGGGACGGTCCAGCGGTTGTCGGCCCGCACCGGGCGGCCTCTCGGCCCGGCGGTGCGCGCGGCGCGCACACCGGTCGGGATCGCGGTGACGGCGCACACGGTCTGGCTGCTCGACGCGGCGCGCAGCGCGGTGCTCCCGCTCGACCCGCGGACGGGCCGGGTCGCCGGCGCGCCCGTCCCGGTGCCCGCGCACCCCGTGGCGATTGCCGCCGACGATCGCGCCGTGTGGGTGGTCTCGGCGGGCGCCAACGTGGCGACCCGGATCGATCCGCGCAGTGGACGCCCCGCGCAGACCGAGGGTGTCCCGGCGGGGCCGACGAGCGTGACGGTCGTCAAGGGCTCCGCGTGGGTCGCCGCGGCGGCGGGCCGGCTCACCCACCTGCCGCTGCGCTGAGCACGCGATCGATCCCCCGCAGGAGGTAGGGGCCGAGG
>JAWVFY010000425.1:0-8362 GCA_033855575.1 Solirubrobacteraceae bacterium | reverse complement strand
CCTCGGGGAGCGTGTGCTCGACCGCCTCGACGAACCCCTCGACCGCGGCCACCGCCTCCTCGTCGCCCTGCTCCTCGGTCATCCGCGTGTACCCGGCGAGGTCGGCGAAGGCGATCGCCACCCGCAGCCGCCCGAGGTCGAGCGTCCCGTCGCCCAGGTCGGCCTCCATGTGGCCGATGACGTCCTGCTCGACGAAATGCGCCAGGAACCGCTGGTGGACGTGGTCCATGATCGGCGAGGCCAGCGGCAGCAGCTCGCCGGCCAGCCCCTGCATCTCCTCGGCCATCTGCAGCCCCGGCACCCCGTCGCGCATCAGCGGCTCGTGGACGTAGAGGTGAAACAGGCGCACCTCGGCGTCGGCGATCTGGGCCAGCGCCAGGCCGTAGACCCGGATCAGCTGCAGGAAGGCGATCAGCGGGAACCCGGCGCCGAGGACCGCCGCGGCGTAGCGCAGCAGCTGGATGTCGTCCTCGGTCAGCTGCTCGAGCACGGCCGCGTTGAACCCGATCGTGGTCATGATCCGCGCGATCAGGGCGGGCTCGAGGCCGGTCTCCTGCGCGGCCTGCTCGACGGTGAAGAACTCGGTCGGGGCGGCCAGCAGCTCCTCGACGTAGCCGAACGCGAGCCGACCCTGGTCGGTGGCGTCGCGGATCTCCTCGAGCGTGTGGCCGCGCGCCCGCATGCGCGCGACGAGCCGCCCCTGCGCGATCGCCGACGACGACCAGCGCCCGCGGACGGGCCGCGGGACGACCCCGAAATCCACCCAGCGCTTCAGCGTGGCGGCCGAGACGCCGATGCGCCGGGCCGCCTCGGCGGAGGTCAGTCCGTCGGGCATGCCAACAAGACAGCGGCGGGATCCTCATGGAGTGGACCCCGCCGCCTGCGGGCTGCACGGCCCGCCTGTGGGCCGACGGCGCTCGTCGGGTTGACGGCGGCGCCTTGCGGAGGGCGATGCCCTCCACTCACCGGCCTGCTGTAGCTATTGGTACTCACGGGGTCGCCCGCCGTCAACGCGGCTTAACAAACCTCAGGCGACGAGGTGCGGATAGTCCGCGGCGACCATGTCGCGATAGCGGTCGTAGAGGGGCTTGGTGATCGGGATCAGCGCCAGCGCCGCCTTGACGTCGCCCCCGGTCTTGATCCGGCGGCGGGCGATCGCCATCGCGACGTTCTCGCGGCCCTGGAAGTACTTGTTGGCCGTCTCGGAGGACATCGACATCTTGACCTTGGGCTGCCAGTCGACGTCGTCTGACCACTCCCAGTGCAGGTTGCCGTCCTCGTCCGGACGCGCCGCGCGGACGTTGAGCACCAGGTCGACGTCGGTGAACTCGAACCGCTGCGGGACGTCGGCGTCGCGCAGCCGCGGCCCCATGTCGGGGTCGGTGTCCATGATCTGAAACGTCTTGTCGATGACCTCGCGGAACTCCGCCGGGGACTCGAATTGCGGTGATGCCATTACAGGAACGCTCCCTCTCTCTCGACCAGGTTGGAGAACACCTTCGCCTGGATGCGCTCGCGCACGTGCTCGGCGAGCTCGAAGACCTTGGCCCGGTCGTCGGCCGCCTCGGGCCCGAGTCCGGCGAGGTCGATCGGCTCGTCGAACTCGATGCGCCAGCGCGACGGTAGCGGGATCGCGCCAAACGGGCCCAGCAGCGGGAACGTCGGCGTGATCGGGAAGTACGGGGCGCCGGTCAGGCGGGCGACCAGCGGCAGCTCGCCGATCTTCGGATAGATCTCCTCGCTGCCCACGACGGCGCACGGCACGATCGGCGCCTGGGCCCGCAACGCCAGCTCGACGAACCCGCCGCGCCCGAAGCGCTCGAGCCGGTAGCGCCGGGCGAACGGCTTGCCGACGCCCTTGGCGCCCTCGGGGAAGACCATCACCCGGTGGCCCTCCTGCAGCAGCGCGAGCGCGTTATGCGGCGAGGCGGGAACGCCGCCGAAGCGCCGGATGCCCACCGATGCCCACGGCAGCGAGAAGGCCCAGTCGAGCACGAGGAAGCGCGGGTGGCGGTAGTCGGGCCCCTCGGCGTGGCGGATGCCCGTGGCCATCATCGACGCGTCCCACGGCACGACGCCGGCGTGGTTGGCCACGATCAGCGCCGGCCCGTCGGCGGGCAGCCGCTCCACGCCCGTCGTGACGACCCGCCACCAGCGCTTGTACATGAAGTTCAGCCACGGCTGGACCTCCGCGGCGAAGTCCGGGTCATAGCCCCAGCGGTCCTCGCGCGGGCCGGCCGCCAGCGGCGGGAAGCTCGGCAACAACGGCAGCTTCATGCGGCCTCCTCGGCGGCCATGGCGACCAGCTCGATCGCGCCGATCGTCGTCAGGGCCGGCTCGAAGCCCAGCTCCTCGCGCATCCGCCGGGTGTCGACGCCGCGGCCGTAGCGCAGGAAGCGCGAGGTGTCCTCGTCCATCCGGGGCAGCCCGAGCCGGGCGGCGAGGCCGAGCGCGGCCCCGAACGTCCCGGGCGGCAGCGGGACGGCGGTCTTGCGCAGCCGGCGCAGGACGCGGCTGAGCGAGACCGTGCCCTCGGCGGCGATGTTGACCGGCCCGCGAACCGCGGCGCGCAGCGCGACGACCATCGCCTCCACGGCGTCGTCGCCGTGGACGACCTGGACCATCGGATCGAAGCCCATCCACGTCGGCACGATCGGGGACTGAAGCAGGCGCATGATCGGCGTGTCGAGCGTACGACCGAGAATCGGCTGGAAGCGCAGCAGCGTGCACGCGACGTCCGGGCGCCGCCGGGCGAACGCGCCGGCGAGGTTCTCGGACTCCGAGACGTCACGCTGCCAGCGCGTGCGCAGCGGGTAGCGGCGCGCCATGTCCTCGGTGAAGAAGGCCGGCGCGTTGGGCTCGGCGCCGTAGATCGCCGCGGAGCTGCGCACCACGAGCGTGCGCAGCTCGGGCAGTGCCTCGGCCGCCGCGAGCAGCTGGAGCGTCCCGACCACGTTGGTGTCGTGCAGCAGGCGCGCCGAGCGGCCGGGCTCGGGGAACTGCAGGAGATCGGTGTGGACGATCGCCTCGATCCGGTGCGGGGCCAGCAGTCGGGCGAGGTCGGGCGAGCGCAGGTCGGCCTCGACGTGCACCCGCCGGTCGTCGTGCGGCAGGTCGGGCGGACGGGTGTCGACGCCGACGACCGCCTCGACGGCCGGATCGCTGAGCAGCTCGGTGGCCAGGACCGTGCCGAGCCGGTTCGCCGCACCGGTGACGAGGACGCGCATAGGCTGGCCGGACTCTATGGCCGCGCCGATCCACCTGCATCCGACGGCGGAGCTGGCGCCGCGGGTGCTCCTCCCGGGCGACCCGGGCCGAGCGCTGCTGCTGGCCCAGGCGCTGATCGACGCCCCGCGGATGTTCAACCACCACCGCGGCCTCTGGGGCTACACGGGCGCCGCGCGGGCCGACGGCGAGCCGCTGACCATCCAGGCCACGGGGATGGGCGGCCCGAGCGCGGCGATCGTGGTGTCGGAGCTGGCCGACCTCGGCGCGGAGCAGGTCATCCGTGTGGGGACGTGCGGCGCGCTGGCCGCCGAGCTGGCCCTCGGCGACCTCGTCGTCGTCGAGGCGGCGCTGGGCGCTGACGGCACGAGCCGCGCGCTCGGCGCGCGCGAGCAGGTGGCGGGCGACCCGGCGCTCACCGCGGCCCTGAGAGGCGACCACCGTGGCCTGGTCGTCACCACCGACCTCTTCTATGACCCCGACGTCGAGCGCCAGGAGGGCTGGGTCGCCGCCGGCGCGTTGGCCGTGGAGATGGAGTGCGCCGCGGTCCTGGCCGTGGCCGCGGCCCGCGGGATCGCCGGCGCGGCGGTCCTGCTGGTCTCCGATCTGGTGCTCCCGACACGCCGGCGCATCGAGCCGGATGCGCTGCGGGCCGGCGAGGAGCGGCTCGGGGTGGCCGCGCTCGCGGCGCTCGCGGGTTAGCTCGCGCCGGCCTTCGCCCTGGGCTTGGCCTTCGGCTCGGGCTGGGCGGCGGGCAGCTGCTCCTGGATCGCCGCGAGCTGCGCCGCGATCTGCTCGAGCCGGCCCTCGACACCGGCCAGGCCCGCGCTGGCCAGGCGCTCGTCGAGGCGGTCAAGCGCGTCTTCGATGCCCTCCAGGCGCTGGGAGACCGAGCGCACACGGCGGGTGAGGCGCTCGATGTCGGCCGCCGTCGGGATGTTCAGCGCGCCGAGCGCGGCCTCCTGGGCCTGCGTGGCCTTCTCGCGCGCCTCGAAGGCCCGGGCGATGGCACCGTTGACCAGCGGGTTCTCCAGCAGGTCCTGTGCCAGCTTGCCGATGGCGTCCTCGCCCTGGCGGGTCAGCCGCTCGCGCAGTGGCGGTGGGGTGCCGGCGTCGTCGGTCATGCGTGCCTCCAGATCGCGCTTCAGAACGCTTCCCACCGTACCGGTCACCTGTCGGCGAGGCGCTCTGACAGGGCCTATAACCCTCAACTTGAAGGTGAGCTACATCAACTCGTAACGGTGTAAATTGCAAGGCTCCCGCGTATGCTGCGTTTCCTGGGTCAAGCTCCGCCTGCAGGCAGCCGATCCCACCCCTATGCCCCCGGTCTCCGCCGCCGCTCCCGTTCCCCGTTGCGCTCCGCGTGGGCCTGGGCTACCTTCCTGGCGGCAGGATCCCGCCCGCGTGATATTTTCCCGCGGCCTCCCGCCAACCGGGGAGCATGCGGGAGGAGAGCACCGGGACCGATGAACAAGCGCAAGCTGCTGATCGCACTGCTCGTGGCCGGGCTCTTCACGGTCGGTCTTGGCGCGGGCGTCTTCCCGGCCTCGGCCGACCAGCGCACGTTCGTCATCACGCTGGCCACCGGCCAGAGCATGACGGTCACGCTCGACGTCCCGCCCGGGACGCCCCTGAGCGACATCCACCCGCCCGGCGTCTCCACGCCGGTCGTCGGCATCCAGGAGATCACGCCGGCCCCGAGCACGACGACCGACACCACGGCGACCCCGCCGCCCGTGACGGTGACCACCACGACGACGTCGACCACCCCCGCGGGCGCCTCCGGGAACCAGAGCTCGTCCGGCGAGCCGGTCGCCGGCCAGCAGTCCACCCAGGCGACCACCGGGAAGGCCCACCGTAAGGCTCAAGCTCAGGCTAAGACTCCGACCGCCTCGCTCGTCCCGGCCGGTTCGAGCACCAGCCAGCCGTCGCACCAGGCCGACGGTGCGCCCACCTCGGCCGATCCGACCTTCTCCTTCGCCCTGCCGGGCCCGGCGCCGATCGGCGTGCCCAACTTCTTCATCGAGAAGTTCCGGATCCCGCCGTTCCTCCTGCCGATCTACCAGGCCGCCGGCATCCAGTACGGCGTGCGCTGGGAAGTCCTCGCGGCGATCAACGAGATCGAGACCGACTACGGCCGCAACCTCAACGTCTCCTCGGCGGGCGCCGTCGGCTGGATGCAGTTCCTGCCCTCGACGTTCAGGCGCTACGGCGTCGACGCCAACGGCGACGGCCAGAAGGACCCCTACAACCCCGTCGACGCGATCTTCAGCGCGGCGCGCTATCTCAAGGCCGCCGGCGGCGACACCAACATCCGCACCGCGATCTTCGCCTACAACCACGCGAGCTGGTACGTCGACTCGGTGCTGCTGCGCGCGCGCCTCATCGGCGGGCTGCCCGCCGACCTCGTCGGCTCGCTGACCGGCCTGACCCAGGGCCAGTTCCCCGTCTACGCCAAGGCGCGCTACGCCGACGACGTCGCCGAGACCGCATCGGCCCGCCGCGTCAACGGCACCAACGCCGCCGTCCCGGTGACCTCGAACGCCCAGCGCAAGGGCATCGACATCTTCTCGAGCAAGAACGCCCCGGCGATCGCCGTGCAGGACGGCAAGATCGTCAAGATCGGCGCCAACCGCTCGCTGGGTCACTACATCGAGCTGCAGGACGTCTACGGCAACACCTACACCTACGGCAACCTCAAGTCGGTCGCCAAGGCCTACCCGGCGCCCAAGCCGGTGACCGTGAGTGCCGCGCAGGTCCGGCGCGAGCTCAAGCTCCCGAAGCCCGACCCGGCGCCCACCGCGCCCGCCAGCGCCGGCTCCCAGCCCACGCCCGCCCCGGCCGCCACGGCCGTCCGCCGGATCGCCGCCCACGCCGCGCCCGCGGTGCACACCAGCGCCCCCCGCGTCGCCAAGGAGCGCCTGTTCGCCAACCCGGCCCGGCCCTCCGCGTTCCACCACGGCGGCGAGACCCAGCTCCTGGACTCCGGTGCCGGCCTGCCCGCGCAGTACACGACCTTCCGCAAGTACTTCACCCAGTCCTTCGGCCTCAAGCGCAGCGACGTCGTCCTGCGGCGCCTGAAGGTCGGCTCCAAGGTGGTCGCCGGGACGATCCTCGGCCGCATCGGCAAGCTCTCGCCGACGGTCGCGCCCCACATGCACTTCGAGATCCGGCCCGCCGGCAAGGGCGCGCCGCTGATCGATCCCAAGCCGATCCTCGACGGCTGGAAGCTGCTCGAGACGACCGCGATCTACCGCGCCGCCGACAAGAACCCGTTCTTCGGCCCCGACGCCAAGAACCCCTCGGTCGGTCAGGTCCTGCTGATGAGCAAGGAGGAGCTGCAGCAGCGGGTGCTCGCCGATCCGAACGTCGACATCTACGCCTGCGGGCGCCGCGACATCGCCGCCGGGGCGATCGACCGCCGCGTCCTGGCCACCCTCGAGTTCCTCTCGGCCAGCGGCCTCAAGCCCACGGTCAGCGCGCTGAAGTGCGGCCACTCCGAGTTCACGACGTCGGGCAACGTCTCCGAGCACTCGTCCGGCAACGCGGTCGACATCGCCGCGGTCAACGGCATCCCGATCGTCGGCCACCAGGGGCCGGGCTCGATCACCGACATCACCATCCGCCGGCTGCTCACGCTGCAGGGCACGATGAAGCCCCACCAGATCATCTCCCTGATGAGCTACCCCGGGGCCGACAACACGCTCGCGCTGCCCGATCACTTCGACCACATCCACGTCGGCTTCCGCCCGCTGTTCGGCACGAACGGCACGCTGGGCCGCCAGGCGCAGGCGATCCTCAAGCCCGGCCAGTGGATCAAGCTGATCGACCGCCTCGGCCAGATCCAGAACCCGACGGTGCCGGTCAAGCCTTCGAAGTACTCGATCACCGTCGTGCCGCCGCAGTCCGGCTCCAGCGGCGAGTAGCGCGCTACAGCGCCACGCCGCGACGAT
This sequence comes from Solirubrobacteraceae bacterium, assembly GCA_033855575.1. Taxonomy (GTDB): domain Bacteria; phylum Actinomycetota; class Thermoleophilia; order Solirubrobacterales; family Solirubrobacteraceae; genus BP-464. The sequence continues at coordinate 1,184 of JAWVFY010000425.1, read as the reverse complement.
AGCCTCCGGCCGGTGGCCCGCCTGTTCCGGTTCTTCCAGGTCGAGGTCCCGTGGGACCTGGGACCGGACGCCGGGCGCTACGTGGTCCGCCGCCATGCGGGCGAGCAGCCCGACCACATCCTGGTCATCGCCACCCTCGGCGCCGCGCAGCGCCGCCTCCTCAGCGGCCGCCGCGCCAAGGCCGCCGCGCCCCAGCCCGACCCGGCGCCGGTCGCCACGGGCCGCGCCACGATCATCCCGGCCGAGCCGCTCGGCGACGAGAGTGAGGCCGAGCGCTGGCTCGCGGCGGTCGATGGCGAGGCCGAGCTGGCCGCCGCCCTGGTCGTGCTCAACCGCGCGCTGCACGCGCACCGCGTCGCCACCGCCGACCCGCTGACCCGCGAGGTCGCGCGCTCGGACGCGCTGGTCGCCCGCGTCGGGATCGGTGCGGGCGAGCAGGTCGCCGAGGGCCGCTGGAGCCAGGCGGTCGAGCTCCCACAGCCCCGCGAGGGGCGCCGGCGCCGCACCGCGGCGCTGCGCCCTCAGGAGCGCCTGGCCGCGCTGCTCGGCGGCCGCGACGCCACGCTGGCCTGCGAGCTGCTCGTGCTGCGTGCGCGCTCCGACCAGCTGGCCGGCCGCCAGCGCGAGGCGGCGCTGCAGCTGCGCCCCGCGCTCGAGGCGGCGCTGGCCGAGCTGCCGGCCTGGGCGGAGCGCGGCGACCTCGGCGCGCGCGTCGAGGAGCTCGCCGGCGAGCAGGCCGTCACCGAGTCGATCGCGGCCACCGCGCTGCAGCGCGGGCTCGACCCCGACGAGGCCGCCGAGGTCGAGCGCGTGCTCGGCCGGATCGAGGCGGCTCTGCGGGCACGCAGCGCCGCCGGCTTCGTCTAGCCAGCCGTGATGCCATATCGGCGAGGCGCGACGAGCGTCGAGATGTAGCGGCTATAGGTGACACATCTCGACGATCGTCTAGTCCGGAACGACGGCGGCCGCGGCAGTGGCCGCGGCGCGCGACGGCCGGGCCAGCGCCACCGCGGCGCCCAGCGCCCCGGCCAGCGCGAAACCGGCGCCGACGATGAAGGCGACGTGGAAGCCCGCGGTCAGCGCGTGGCCGTCGATCGGCCCGCCGTGGGCGCTGTTGGCGCTGGCCCGGCCGGCGATCGTCGCCAGCACGGCCAGCCCGAGCGAGCCGCCGAACTGGCGCGAGG
>JAWVFY010000424.1:0-3801 GCA_033855575.1 Solirubrobacteraceae bacterium | reverse complement strand
GACGGTGCCGGTCAGGACGCAGGACGGGCGAGCGGTCTGCGAGCGCTGCTCGATCGCCGACACCGCAGTGGCGCGCATGCGCGGGTTGCTGGGCCGGAGCGAGCTCGCGGCGGGAGAGGGGCTCTGGATCCGGCCCACCAACGCGATCCACATGTTCTTCATGCGCTTTGCGATCGACGCCGTGTACCTGGATCGCAACGACACGGTTGTCAGGGTCGTGCCGCGACTGCGGCCGTGGCGGATGTCCTTCTGCCGTGGCGCGCGCTCGGTCATCGAGCTCGCCGCGGGCGAGGCCGAGCGATGGTGCCTGCAGCCGGGCGACCGCGTGGAGGTGGTCCGACCTGATGTCAGCGCCGACGCTGCCTGACCCGTTGACCGTCGTCGTGGTGTCGTCGGATACCGCGTTCCGCCGTCTGGCGGGCACCGCGCTGTCCCAGGCGGGCCACGAGGTGCACACCGCGACGGCGGCGCCGCTGCGCATCGGCCGCCTGATCCGCTTTCGCCGCCCGCAGGTCCTGATCCTCGACGCCTCGACCTGCGACGAGATCGCGGCCGCCGAGGCTACGTGCCGCGCCGGCGGCGTGCACCTGGTGATCGTCGCCGACGGGATGCCGGGCGTGGTCGAGAAGTGGGGGCCGCTCGAGACCCTGCTGGCCGAAGTCGAGGCCGCCGGGCCCGCGGGGGCGAGCCGCCTGCGGGTCGTCGCCGACGACCGCTGAGCATTCGCGCACATCCCGCCGGGAACGCTGGCATGCTCCGCAGGTCATGCCGATACGGATCGTCATCGCCGATGACCATCGGCTCATGCTCGACGCCCTCGTGCGGGTCCTCGACGAGGCCGACGACTTCGAGGTCGTCGCGCAGACGAACTCCGGCGCCCACGTCCCGCCGCTGATCGCCCGCCACGCTCCCGACATGGTCCTCATGGACGTCCGGATGCCGGGCATGGACGGCCTCTCGGCGCTGGATGTGATCCGGGAGCGCCACCCCGACGTCAAGGTCGTGCTGATCTCCGCCGAGGACGATCGTCAGCAGATCGAGCGCGCCCTGAGCCGGGGCGCCTCGGGCTACCTCCTCAAGTCGATCAACCCCGCAGACGTCCCCTCCGCCCTGCGCCAGGCGTTCGAGGGCACGTCGTTCTCGGTGCTGGGATCCGGCGCCAGCGTCGACGAGCGCGTCACACGCGACGCCGGGCTGACCGAGCGCGAGCTGACCATGCTCAAGGCCGTGGCCCGGGGGCTGTCGAACAAGCAGATCGGCCAGGAGCTGTGGGTCACCGAGCAGACGGTGAAGTTCCACCTGTCCAACGTGTACCGCAAGCTCGGGGTCAACAACCGAGCCGGGGCGGTGCGCTACGCCCACGAGGAGGGGCTGACGACGCGGGGTGACTCGGGCTAGACGTGCGCGGCAAGGATCTCGCGGGGCGCGGGGCGCACCTCGGGCTGATCCGCGTACCGCTCCTCGCCACGGCTGACCTCAGGCCGCGGCGGGGCCCGCAGAAGCAGCACGAGCATCCAGAGGATCGTCGGCACGCTCCACAGCAGATAGGCGATCGCCTGCGTGTTCGGTGACACGCTGAACGGCAGGATGGTCATGACGATCCAGCCGCTGACCACCACGAGGAACGACATCACCGGCACCCGGCGGCGGTCCAGGACCTCCCACGCCAGCAGCGCGAGCGTGAACGGGACCTCGTAGTAGTCGATGTTCCAGGCGTCGAGCAGGCAGCGCAGCTGCAGCGCGAACGCGAGCAGCAGCAGCGCGTTGGTCCAACGACGCCGGTCCAGGCGCGAGGCCAGCCACAGGCAGAGCACAGCCGGCACGAGGACGGCGAGCGGATGGCTGAGGTGGGTGATCCAGGTGGCCGGCGTCCGGTAGAGCGGGTGTGTGTCCCCGAAGCGCGATCGCATGAGGTGGTGGGAGTCGCCGAAGAACCACCAGCCCTCCCATGGCTTGAGCACGTAGGAGCTGTTGGCGATGCTCGTGACCTGCGACAGGCCGGCCGACGAGCCGCCGCCGGCGGCCGCCCCTCCCGCTTTCGTCAGGGCACGCACGACAAGCGGCATGAGCACCAGAGCGGGCACCGCACCTGCGATCAAGAACGCGCGCACGCGGTGCGACGCCAGCAACCACAGCACCGGGACGACCGCGACCACCGCCCATGCCTTGTTGGCGATCGCCAGGCCCAGCACGAGCCCGGTGACGGTCGCCCGGCCGCCGCGTGCCGAGTACACCGCCGCGATGCAGAGCAGGCCGCCGACGAGATCCTCGGGATGGGTCCGGATCAAGCTGGAGATGACGAACGGGTTCAGGATGCAGAGGACCAGTCCGCACGACGCAGCGACCGCCGTCACCCCCATCCGGCGACCGCGCCACCACAGGTCGACGGCAAACCAGACCAGCCCGATCAGCGCCGGAAGCGCCAGGACGCGATACAGCGCCAGGCTCCCCCCGCCCCAGATGTTCGGTACGAAGATGAGCGGCAGCCGGAGCAGGTAGGACCCCATGTCGACCGTCGAGTGGTCGAGATAGGCACCCACGTGCCCGGCGCGCAGCGCGTCGAGCGCGGGAAGGTTGACCCCCACGAAGTCACTGGGCCCGAAGCGATGCAGACCGAAGAGGGCAACCGGGCACGCCAGGACGACGGCCCACAGCAGCGGCGAGCGCGACAGCGCCAGCAACCCACCGCGCCTCATCGGCTAGTGCGACAGCGTGTTGCTGATGTTCACGACTGCTGGCCCGAGCAGGATCACGAACATCGCCGGGAAGATCAGGAAGACCAGCGGGAAGAGCATCTTGATCGGCGCCTTCTGCGCCCGCTCCTCGGCCTGCTGGCGCCGCCGCTTGCGCATCTCGATGGCGACGTTGCGCATCACCGTGCCGATCGACACGCCGAGCGTCTCGGCCTGGGTCACCGCGCGCACGAAGGTGCGCATGTTGGGCGTGTCGGCCCTCCCCACCAGGTTCAGCAGCGCGTTGCGCAGCGCAAGTCCCATCCGCTGCTCCTGGAGCGTCAGCCGCAGCTCGACGCCGAGCGGCCCCTTCATCTGGTCGCCGGCGATCTGCAGGCCGTTGCCGAAGCCGACGCCGGCCTCGAGCATGATGACCACCTGGTCGATGAGGTCGGGCAGCGAGCGGTCGATCTCCAGCTGGCGTGCCTTCGCGCGCCGCTCGAGGAAGATCACGGGCAGGCGCCAGCCGGCATAGGCCATCACCGCGGCGATCACCACCTGGCCGACGGGCCCCGGCAGCAGGTTGAACCCCGGGCTGATCACCAGCAGCAACACCGCCGCGAAGACCCGATACCCCATGATGGTCAGCGGCGACGTCTTGTACATCCCGGCGGCGATGAGGTGCTTGCGGATGTCCTCGGGGCTCACGCCGCCGCTCACGCGCTGTGACAGGAACAGGCCGATCCGATTGGCCAGGCGCGTCACGATGCTCTCGCGAGGGGCGGCGTCGCCGACAGGGCCAGGGGCCGGGCCGGCCACGCCGTAGGCCTCGATCTCCTGGATCCGCAGGGCCGCTCGGGAACGCGGCAGCACGAGTGCCCAGACGACGAGTCCCATGGCGAGGCCGAGGAGGAGAAGGCCGATGGCTGCGAGGAGGATCACGATGCGCTCCGGTTCAGACCTTGATGTCGACGACGCGCCGGATGACGAGCCACCCCGCGATGATGCCGACGCCCGCGAGGACGATCGCCACGGTCCCGGCGGTGCTGTGGAACATCGGGTCGAGGTAGTGCGGGCGGGAGACGCTGATGATCAGCGCGATGACCACCGGGAGCAGCGAGACGACGGC
>JAWVFY010000423.1:0-3435 GCA_033855575.1 Solirubrobacteraceae bacterium | reverse complement strand
GTCCTGCTCGAGCGCCTCGCGGTGGGTGCCGTCGCCGGCGATCTCCAGCACTGCGCCAGGCACCGCCTCGAGCACGTCGAGGACGACCTCGACGCGCTTGTAGGCCTTCAGGCGGCCGAGGTAGAGGAGCGTCGGGCGCTCGGCGCGCTCGGCGAGCGGCGCGAACTGCTCGGGCTCGACGCCGAGGTAGGCGACGTGCAGGGCGTCGGCGGGGACGCCGAGCGCCACGAGGTCATCGCGCGCTGCCTGCGAGATCGTCAGCACCGGCGTGCCGCGGTAGAGCAGCCCCAGCGGCAGCCGCTCCAACAGGAAGGCGGCGATCCGGCCCTGCAGGCCGAGCTCGTAGACGTAGTGGTCCTGGTGAACGTGGTGGACCAACAGCACCCGCGGCGCCCGCAGCCAGCGCCAGAACGGGGTGAAGAAGGCGATCCCGTTGACGACCTCGAGCACGACGTCGGCGTCGCGGCCCACGCCGCGCCACGTCGCCCAGGCCGCCCTCGGGAACACCGTGAGCCGCGAGCCCATGCGGTGGATCGTCAGGCGGTCCGACAGCTGCTCGGTGCGCGCGGCCCCCTCGTAGCTGCCCGCGACGACCGTCACGCGGTGCCCCCAGGCGATCCAGCGGGAGATCTGGCCGTAGAGGTTCGTGCCGGTCCCGCCGCCCTGCGGATGGGTCCAGTCGCGGTCGGTGAGGACCAGGATGTGCAGGGGATCGGCGGGCGCCATGCGCGCGGCTGAAGGTATCGCCTCAGCCTCGGTGAAGACAGAGGCGGCGCGGGCTAGGCTTCCGGCGATGCCACGTGCGCGGAGCTTGGCGGTCCTGTTGGCCGTGACCACCCTGTCGGCGCCCGTGAGCGCGCTGGCCCAGGGCTCGGGCGGCGCCGGGGACAACCAGTACCAGGATCCGTTCGGAGGCAAGGGCGGCGGCTCGTCGACCACGACGCAGCACTCGAGCTCGTCGGGCAGCTCCGCCACCTCGTCGCAGTCGGGCGGCCTGAGCCAGACACCGAACCTCGGCAGCTCGAGCTCAACGGCTCCCGCGCCAGCCACCGTGCCCGCCGGCACCACCGCGTCGGGCACGCTCCCCAACACCGGCAGCGATCCGCGCCTGATCGTCCTGGCCGGCCTGGCGCTGCTGCTCTTCGGGATCGGCCTGCGCCTGCGCACGGCCGATGAGCGTTTCTAGCTCCGCGGCGGAGACCGAGCGGCTGGCCGCCGAGCTCGCGGCACAGCTGCGGCCGGGCGACGTGGTCCTCGTGCGCGGGGAGATGGGCGCGGGCAAGACGACCTTCGTGCGCGGCGCGTGCCGGGCGCTGGGGGTCCCCGGCCCGGTGACCAGCCCGACGTTCACGATCGGCCAGCGCTATCAGGGCGCCGACGGCCCGATCGCCCATCTCGACCTGCACCGCCTCGCCAGCCTCGACGACGAGGACCCCGCGCTGCTGGCCGACTACCTCGAGCCGGGCGCGATCGCCTTCGTCGAATGGCCGGACGCCGGTGGCGGCGAGCTGTCCGACCGCGCGGCCTACGAAGTGACGCTGCGCCATGCCGGCGGCGATGCGCGAGAGGTCGAGGTCCGGCGCCGGTGACGCGCCTCCTGGTTATCGACACGGCGACGGCGGCGACCGTCGCCGGCGTGGCGCTCGCCGGGGACGTCATCGAGCGCCGCCACGACCCCGCGCCGGGGCAGCGGCCGGGGCATGTCTCCCAGGTCCTCGTGCTGGTCGAGGAGGCACTGGCGGCAGCGGGAACCGAGCTCGGCGCGCTGGAGCGGATCGCCGTCGGCGTCGGCCCCGGATCGTTCACGGGGCTGCGCATCGGCCTGGCCACGGCGCGCGGGCTCGCCCACGCCACCGGTATGACGAAGGCGGGGATATCGACGAACGGTGCGCAGGCCGTGGCGGCGGGCGACCGCCCTGTCATCGCGGTGCTAGACGCGCGCCGCGGCGAGGCGTTCGTGGCCCGCTGGGAGGCCGGGCGCGAGGTTGTGCCGCCGCGCGCCGTCGCCCCCGCCGATCTCGCCGCCGCGGCCGCCGGCGCGACCCTGGCGGTGGGGGACGGGGCGGTACGCTTCCGGGCCCAGCTCGAACCCGCGGGCGTCGCGGTTCCCGAGGACGGATCGGCGCTTCACCGGGTCGGCGCGCGGGGGCTGGTGCGGCTCGCCGCCGGCGCCCCGATCGCCGCCCGCGACGCGCTCGTCCCCGAGTACGTGCGCGCCCCCGACGCGAGGCCCCGATGAGCGACGACGCCGACATCCGCCGCCTGACCTACGCGGACCTCCCGCAGGTCGTGGCCATCGAGCGCCGTGCCTTCCCGACGCCGTGGTCGCTGGCGATGTTCGTGCTCGAGCTCTCCAAGCCCGGCGGCGTCTGCCTGGCCGCCACGGACGCGACGGGCGCGCTGACCGGCTACGTGATCTGCTCGCGCTACGACGTCGTCTGGCACGTCATGAACGTCGCCGTCGACCCGATCCACCGGCGCCGCGGGATCGCGACGCGCCTGCTGGCCGAGCTGCTCAGCCGGGTCGGGGAGGAGGCGCAGCTCACGCTCGAGGTCCGGACCTCGAACACCGGCGCGATCGCGCTGTACGAGCGCTTCGGCTTCCGCTCGGCCGGCGTGCGCCCACGCTACTACCAGGACAACGGCGAGGATGCGGTGATCATGTGGCGCCGGGTGAGTGGGGCCGACTCGGTGGCGGTCCCGTGATCCTCGGGATCGAGACGAGCTGTGACGACACGTGCGCGGCTGTGGTCACCGGCGACGGGGCGATCCGCTCGAACGTGATCTCCTCGCAGGGCGTCCACGACCGCTACGGCGGCGTGGTGCCCGAGGTCGCCTCGCGCCATCATCTCGAGCTGATCGACGCGGTCGTCGACGACGCGCTGGGGCGCGCGGACGCCACGCTCGACGACGTCGACCTGATCGCCGTGACCCAGGGTCCCGGCCTGGTGGGGGCGCTGCTCGTCGGGCTGTCCAGCGCCAAGGCGCTGGCGGCGGCGTGCGGGCTGCCGCTGGCGCCGGTCGACCACCTCCAGGGCCACGTGGCGGCGAACTTCCTCGGTCCGGCCGCCTTCGCGCCGCCGTTCCTGTGCCTGGTGGCCAGCGGGGGGCACACGTTCCTCGCCCGGGTCACCGCCCATGAGGGATTCGAGGTCCTGGGCCAGACGCTCGACGACGCGGCCGGCGAGGCGTTCGACAAGGGGGCGCGGTTGCTGGGGCTCCCGTTCCCCGGGGGGCCGCCCCTCGAGCGGCTGGCCCGCGACGGAGACCCGCAGGCCTTCGCGTTCCCGATCGCCGCGGGCGTCGCCGGCCTGGACTTCTCGTTCAGCGGGCTGAAGACCGCGCTGCTCTACAAGCTGCGCGAGTTCGAGCCCGGCGCGGCGCCGCTGGCCGATCTCGCCGCCGCGTTCCAGCACGCGATCGTCGAGGCGCTGG
>JAWVFY010000422.1:0-2624 GCA_033855575.1 Solirubrobacteraceae bacterium | reverse complement strand
GAAGCTCGTCAAGCAGCTGGAGCGCCGCCGCAAGGCGATCGGCCCCGACGGCGGCATCGACTGGGGCCACGCCGAGGCCCTGGCCTACGCATCGCTGCTGACCGAGGGCATCCCGATCCGCCTGACCGGCCAGGACGCCGAGCGCGGCACGTTCTCCCAGCGCCACCTCGTCCTGCACGACGCCAAGACCGGCCAGACGGTCTCGCCGATCCAGAACCTCCCCGGCGCGCTGGCGCCGATGGAGCTGCACAACTCGCCGCTGTCGGAGATCGCCTGCCTGGGCTTCGAGTACGGCTACAGCGCCGAGGCGCCCGAGACGCTGGTCATCTGGGAGGCGCAGTTCGGCGACTTCGCCAACTCCGCGCAGGTCATCATCGACCAGTTCATCGTGTCCGGCCTGGCCAAGTGGGGCCAGTCGTCGCGGCTGACGCTGCTGCTGCCGCACGGCTACGAGGGCTCCGGCCCCGAGCACTCCTCCGGGCGCCTGGAGCGCTGGCTGCAGCTGGCCGCCGAGGGCAACATCCGCGTCGCCAACGTAACGACGCCGGCCCAGTACTTCCATCTGCTGCGCCGTCAGGCGCGCGTGGCCAAGCAGCGGCCGCTGTTCCTGATGACGCCGAAGTCCCTGCTGCGCCTGCCGCAGGCGACCAACCGCATCGAGCACCTCTCCGAAACCCAGTTCTTCCCCGTCCTGGGCGAGCCCCGGGTGGTCGAGGAGAAGGTGGAGCGGCTGATCTTCTGCACCGGCAAGATCTACTACGACCTCGTCGGGCACCCGAGCCGCGAGGGGTCCGAGCGCGTCGCCGTGGGCCGGATCGAGCTGCTGTACCCGTTCCCGGAGGCCCAGGTCCTCGAGCTCGTCAACCGCTATCCGAACCTGCGCGAGGTCGTGTGGGTCCAGGAGGAGCCGCGCAACATGGGCGCCCGCGCGCACATGTCGCCGCGCCTGATGCAGATCCTCCCCGAGCACCTGGCCTTCGGCTACATCGGCCGGCCCGAGCGCGCCTCGCCGGGCGAGGGGTACCCCGCCGCCCACGTCCAGGAGCAGTCCCGCGTCATCTCGACGGCACTCGATCTCGACGTGCCGGTCACGCTGTACCCGCGCAAGACGCCGGGCGAGCGCTAGGGGTGCCGGAGGCCGCCAGGTGGCGGCCGGAGGCGGGTCCCCCCGGCCGGAGGCCGGATGGTGTCTAGCGCTAGGCCTGGGCGAGCGCTAGCGCTGGGCGAGCCCTAACGCCGCGCTGACCTCCGGCGCGGCGGGGGCGAACAGCGGCGGCAGCCGCGGCAGGAGCTCCGCCCAGCCGGGCTGCAGCTCGATGGCCCGGCGGACCTGCTTCAGACCGAGCTCGGTCTGCCCGCCCTGGACGGCGGCCAGCCCCGCCCAGAACAGCAGCTCGTGGTTGTCGGGAGCGAGCTCGGCGGCGCGGCGGAACGCCTCGCCCGCCGCCTCGGTGCGGCCCGCGGCAACGTGGTCGTCGCCCTCGGTGGCCAGCGTGTAGGCGTCGTGGACGTCCAGCAGCCGCGCCATCTCCTCCAGCGGCTCGGGCGCGTCCTCGACGCGCAGGTCGACCGTCTTGCGCCACGGCTCCCCCGCCGCGGGCGCCACGACGATCGCGCACGACTGGCGGCCGCGGACGTCGCCGCCCGCCGCCTCGGCGGCGTGCAGAGCAGCCAGCATCCGCCGGGCCAGGGGACCCTGGGTCGACGTGGAGAAGGTGTCGGCCATCGCACCCCACACCCGCTCGGAGGCCATGACGTTGGCCTGGCAGGTGAACCCCGTGCCACCGGCCTCGCCCGCATAGGCCATGCACATCGCGCCGGTGTGGACCGCGGTGCGGCCGTCGGCCGCCACCACCGCCGTCTGACGGAACTCGGCCTGCTCGTCGGCGTCGAGCTCCGCACGCAGCGCCGCGTCGGGCGCCTCGCCCGCCTCGAGCCGATCCAGGAGCCGAGTGCCCACCGCGGGGTCGGGGACCGACTGCACCGCCACCGCGCCGACGCCCGGGCGCGTCCACGGCACCAGCGAGCCGACGGAGAACCAGTGCGACTGGACTGCGACGCCGACCTCGCCGGTCGAGGAGTCGTGGGCGACGATCGAGTACGTGCCGTGGCGGAGCATGGGCCCGGATCCTTAGCAGCCCGGCGATTTCCAGCGCGGCTGACGGGTAGAGCCCCTCTGTGACGCGACCGCTCGACGCCGCCACCGTCCCCTACGACGAGACGGACGCCCACGCACCGGCCTACCGCTCGCTGCTGCGCCAGCTCTCGGGCCCCGACCTGCCCCGCCTGGCCGGTCGTGTGCAGGGCGATCTCGACGCGCAGGGCTGCGCCTTCACCGGCGAGGAGGGCACCGAGCGCTTCCTCGTCGATCCCGTCCCCCGGGTGCTCGACGGCGTGGAGTGGGACGCCCTCGCCCGCGGCCTGACCCAGCGCGTCGCAGCGCTCGAGCGCTTCGTGGCCGACGTCTACGGCCCCCGCGAGATCGTCGCGGCCGGCGTCGTGCCCGACCGGGTCCTGGCCGGCGCGGCACACCTCGAGCCCCAGCTCGAGGGCATCCCCGTCCGCACCTGGATCGCCGTCGCCGGGCTCGACCTCGTCCGCGGCGCCGACGGCCGGCTCGCGGT
>JAWVFY010000421.1:0-3250 GCA_033855575.1 Solirubrobacteraceae bacterium | reverse complement strand
GGGCGATGGCGGTCAACCGCGGCTTCGGCACCGGCAACGCGCAGACCAAGGTCAACTTCGCGATCGGCGGCTCGCAGGGCTTCCAGGGCGGCTCGACCTTCAAGGCCTTCATCCTGGCCCGCGCCCTGCAGATGGGCATCTCACCGTCGCTGACGCTCAACTCGCCGAACCGGTACTGCCCCAAGGCCTTCAAGTACATCGCCGGCGACCAGAAGTGCGGGCCCTCCAACGCCGGCGACTCGGAGTCCGGCACCTTCGACATGGTCCGCGCCACCTGGGCCTCGGTGAACACGTACTTCATCCAGCTCGAGGAGCGCACGGGCGTCGATGCGCCGCTGTCGCTGGCCGAGGCGCTCGGGGTTCGCGACGTGGACGGGTCGTTCGCGGGCGGCAACATCGACCACAACCCGTCCTTCGTGTTCGGTGCCGCTGGTCCGCACGGCTACAGCCCGCTCGCCATGGCCGGGGCCTACGCGGCCTTCGCCGCCCAGGGCCTGTTCTGCGCACCCAACCCGATCGTGTCGATCACCGACAGCCAGCGCAAGCCGCTCGAGCTCAAGACGACCCCGTGCGAGCAGGTGCTCGAGCCCGCCGTGGCCAACACGCTGACCTCGATCCTGCGGGGGGTCGTGGACGCCCCCTCGGCAGCCCGCACCGGTGGCGGGGCGGCGATCGGCCGTCCGGTCGCCGGGAAGACCGGGACCACCGACCAGGAGAAGGCCGCCTGGTTCGTCGGCTACACCCCGCAGCTCGCGACGGCCGTCTGGATGGGCATGAAGACGCCGACCCCGATGCAGGGGATCACCATCAACGGCCGCAGGTGGGGTGCCGTCTTCGGTGGCAGCATCTCGGCACCGATCTTCGCGGAGCTCATGAGCGCCGCCCTGAAGGATGTCCCCGTCGCACCGATGCCGGCGATGCTCACGTCCGGGACCTCGGACAGCAAGCTCGTCGCCGTGCCGGACGTGAGCGGGCTGCCCGTCGCCGACGCCCAGACCCAGCTGCAGGCCGCCGGCTTCGGCATCGCGGTCGGGCCTGCCGAGAACGCCGGCCCGATCCCGGCCGGATCGGTGGCGCGCACCGCGCCCGCCGCGGGCGCGCAGGCGCCGGTCGGGGCGACGATCACGATCATCCCCTCGAACGGCCTTCAGCCGGTTCCGAGCGCCAGCCCGTCGCTCACCCCGTCGCCGAGCGCGCCGCCGCCGCCGGGCAACCCCAAACCGACGCACAAGCCGAAGCCGACGACCCAGCCGTCCCCCGCGGCTTCCCCCTAACCGGCGAGCGCTGCCTTCACGGCCGCCGCCACGCGGCCGCCCTCGGCGCGACCCGCGACCTTCGGGTTCACGGCCTTCATGACCTGACCCATCGCCTGCGGTCCGCTCGCGCCCGTCTCCGCTATCGCCGCCGCGACCAGCGCACCGAGCTGTTCGTCGGACAGCTGGGCGGGGAGGTACCGCGCGATCACCTGCTCCTCGTCGAGCTCCCGCTGTGCCCGGACGTCCGCGCCGCCGCTCCGGTACGCCTCGGCGGCCTCGCGTCGCTTCTTGGCCTCGCGGGCCACGACCTTGAGCTCCTCGTCCTCGGTGAGCTGACGGGCGGCAGCTCCAGCCACCTCCTCGTTGCCGATGGCGGTGAGCACCATCCGCAGCGTCGCGCGGACGAGCTCGTCCTGCGCCTTCATCGCGGCGGTCAGGTCCGACTGCAGCTGATCCTTGAGGGCTCCCATGGCCCGGAAGGCTAGTGCGGCCTTCCGGTACGCTGTGGCGCAGTTTCATCGGGGTGTGGCGCAGCTTGGTAGCGCGCTACGTTCGGGACGTAGAGGCCGCAGGTTCAAATCCTGTCACCCCGACTCTGTGAGCTCTCTTGTGCTCCCGGCCGCTCGCCTGCGGCGGGCCCCCAAAAGCGCTCTCCGCACTGGTTCAGGCGGGTTCCGTAGGATCTGGGAGTGCAGCCAGGACGCATCTCCGCCCTGACCGGGCTCCGTGGGCTCGCCGTCGCCCTCGTCGTCGCCGCCCACGCGCACGTCTCGCACCTCAGCGCCGGCCTGTTCGGCGTGGACGTGTTCTTCGTGCTGTCCGGCTTCCTCATCACCAACGTGCTGCTGCAGCTGTCCCCGTTCGGCGGCCGCAAGTGGGGCTACTTCCTCGGCCGTCGCGCCGCCCGGCTGCTCCCGTCGCTGGCGGCCACGCTGGTGGTGCTGGCCGGCTGGGTGCTCGTCGCCGACGTCCCGTCGGGCGGGAAGTGCCTGGCGCTGGCGAGCACGCACACCATGGACCTGCCGCTCGGGGGAGCCGGCAGCTGTCCCGGCCCGTTCCACATCACCTGGTCACTGGCGGCCGAGGAGCAGTTCTACCTCGCCTGGCCGCTGCTGGTGCTGCTGCTGTCGCGACTCCCGCGACGCCGGGCGGCGGCCGGTTGCGTGGTCGCGTACGGCGGCTTCTGGGCGCTCGCCGAGCTGGTCAGCCTGCTCGACCCCGCGACGGCCGGGTGGTGGAACTTCTCGCCGGCCGGCCGGCCGTCGGCCCTGCTCCTGGGTGCCGCCCTGGCCTTCCTCGTCCCGCTGCGCGGACCGCTGCCCGCCCTCGACCGGGTCGCGGCCCGGCTCGCCGTACCGCTGTTCGTCACCGGGCTGGTCGTGACCGGCATGCTGCTGGCGCTCCCACACGGGCCGCGGCAGGTGCTGCTCGGGCCGCTGGTGGCGGTGCCCGCGACCCTGCTCATCGCTGCCCTGGTGCTGCACCCCTGGGGGGCCGCCGCCAGGCTGTGCCGGCACCGCGCGCTGGTGTGGCTCGGCGAGGTGAGCTACTGCCTCTACCTCGTGCACGACCTGCTGCTGCACATCTCGCGCGACCAGCGCGCGGACGACTCGCAGCTCACGAACGGCATCGGCGTCGGCGCAGCACTCGCCATCGCCTGGGTCATGCACCGCTTCGTCGAGCAACCGCTCCGGCGACGCGGCTACGCCTGGCTCGGGGACCGGGAAGCCGCCCGGACGCCGCTTCCGGCGCCTACGCTCGTGGGGTGACCCCCGAGCAGGAGCAGGCCCGGCGCGACAGGCGCTGGAGGAAGCTCCAGGCCCAGCCCAAGGGCGGCGCGACAGGCGCCCTTGGCGAGCTGCTCTCGGTCTTCACCCCGGCCGTCGGGCACGTCGCCGACGAGCAGCGCCGGATGGCCAACACCGCCTACCAGCAGGGCACCGAGGGCGACCCGCTCGGCGTCGACCTCGACAAGGGCGTCGTCAAGATCAGCC
>JAWVFY010000420.1:0-2517 GCA_033855575.1 Solirubrobacteraceae bacterium | reverse complement strand
GGCAGCGGCGGGCCTGATGGCGCTGCACGCGGCCCTGGTGGATGCGCTGGCGCCGTGGCACGAGCCCGAGCGCCGCGGCTTTCGCCCGCACGTCACCGTCGCTCGCGTGCGCCGGAGCGCGTCGATCGCCCGTCGCGACGTGCCCGCGCCGCCCGCGCTGCGCTTCGCGCCCACGGCGCTGGTGCTCTACCGCTCGCACCTCGGCCCCGGCGGATCGTCCTACGAGGCGGTCGCCTCCGCGCCGCTGATCTAGGGCAGCGTCACGTACTGGCCGAGGAACGACCGGGCCGAGGGCGTGTCGAGCCGGTAGTCGACGTTCGTCGAGCGGCAGGCCGTGTCGCCGGTGATGGTGGTGGCCGCGAGGATGTCCGAGGAGCCGAGGAAGTTCGGCCCGCCCGAGTCGCCGTAGCACGTCCCGCCGTTGCCGGTGGAGGGGTTCATGGAGATCCGCAGCCACGCGGCGTTGGTGGAGTTCAGGGTGCCGGTCGCCACGCCGCGGACGTCGTTGTAGACGTACTGGTGGCCGCCGGGCTGGTTGGTGACCTCGTAGGCGCCGTAGCCGACCGACGTGAACTTCTGGCTGGAGGACAGGTTCGCGAGCGAGCCGGCGGCCGGCAGTTGTGCGGGGGCGATGCCCCGGACCGCCTTGTCGAGCACGACGACGGCGATGTCGTGCGGGTCGCTCTGGGCCTGGTCGTAGGCGGGGTCCGCGTGGAAGGTCCCCGCGTAGACGGGATCGCCGGCGTGGTACGCGGTCGAGAACGTGACGCGCACGCGGTCGCCCTCGGCGCAGTGCGCCGCGGTCAGGAAGACGGTGGGCGAGATCAGCGTGCCCGAGCAGTAGATCCACGTCCCGTCGGAGTACTGGGTGGCGGCGACGAGGCCGCCCACATTCGGATGGCCCTGCCCGTCGGCGGTGCCGTCGGTGATGGCGGCCGCCGGCGCGGCGGTGCTGAGGGCCGCTCCCAGGGTGGCGGCGATGAGGAGACGCTTCATGGCGCCCATCCTAGGTGTCAGCCCCATGCGGCGCCCATGCCGTCCGAGCCGATGCGCACACTTGTTGCGAACACAGGTTCCCGTGTCACACCTGCGTCCGTACGGTCTCGGTCTGTCCGGTCGCAGTCGTACCGTCCCGAACCAAACCGCCAGAGATCCAGGAGCTTCCCGCATGCCCACGCCCCCCGACGAGAAGGCCGCCAAGGCCCGCGATGCCGCCCTGCAGGGCGCGCTGACGCAGATCGAGCGTCAGTTCGGCAAGGGGACCGTCATGCGGATGGGCGATCCCGGCGCCCAGGTCAAGGTCAACGCGATCCCGACCGGTGCTCTGTCGCTGGACATCGCGCTGGGCATCGGCGGCGTCCCGCGCGGGCGGATCGTCGAGGTCTTCGGCCCGGAGTCCTCCGGCAAGACGACCCTCATGTACCACGTGATCGCCGAGTGCCAGAAGCTCGGCGGCGTCTGCGCGTTCATCGACGCCGAGCACGCGATGGACCCGCTCTACGCCCAGCGGATCGGCGTCGACATCGACGAGCTGCTGGTCTCCCAGCCCGACTACGGCGAGCAGGCGCTCGAGGTGGCCGACATGCTGGTGCGCTCGGGCGCGGTGGACCTGATCGCCGTCGACTCGGTGGCGGCGCTGACGCCGCGCTCCGAGCTCGAGGGGCAGATGGGCGACCAGACGGTCGGCCTGCAGGCCCGGATGATGAGCCAGGCGATGCGCAAGCTCGCCGGCAACCTCAACCGGACGCAGACGATCATCCTGTTCACCAACCAGATCCGCGAGAAGGTCGGCGTGATGTTCGGCTCGCCGGAGACCCAGCCCGGTGGCCGCGCGCTGAAGTTCTACTCGTCTCAGCGTCTGGACATCCGCCGCATCGAGACGCTCAAGGAGGGCACGGAGGCCGTCGGCAACCGGGTCCGCGTCAAGGTCGTCAAGAACAAGGTCGCCTCGCCGTTCCGCCAGGCGGAGTTCGACATCGAGTTCGGCACGGGCATCTCGACCGAGGGCTGCCTGATCGACCTCGGCATCGAGCACAACGTCGTCACGAAGTCCGGCTCGTTCTTCTCCTACGGCGACGAGCGCCTCGGCCAGGGCCGCAACAACGCCAAGGCCTTCCTCAAGGAGCATCCCGAGGTGGCCAAGGAGATCGAGGACAAGATCTACACGGCGCTGGACCTCAGCCGCGACCTCGTGGCGCCCATCGAACGCGATGAGGACGTTCCGCCGCCGATGCCCGAGGACGAGGTCCCGGTCGCCGAAGCGGCGTGAGCGAAGAGGCACTCGAGGGGGCGCTGCAGCGGGCCTATCGGTACCTCGGCCACCGCGACCGCACGGTGGCCGAGTTGCGCACGCACCTGCTCGGGAAGGGCGCCACCGAGGCGATCGCCGAGGCAGTCGTCGGCGAGCTCGTCGAGCTGGGCTACCTCGACGACGCCCGGTTCGCGCGGCAGTTCGCCGAGGACCGCCGCCGGCTCGACGCGTGGGGCACGGAGCGGATCGAGCGCCGCCTGCGCGAG